>NZ_VFVQ01000002.1:260000-262500 GCF_006442195.1 Mesorhizobium sp. B2-3-13 | reverse complement strand
GGCAATGAGAACGATCAAGTGTCTTAAGGGCAATTGGTGGATGCCTTGGCATGCACAGGCGATGAAGGACGTGATACGCTGCGATAAGCTACGGGGAGGTGCGAATACCCTTTGATCCGTAGATTTCCGAATGGGGAAACCCACCTAAGGTGCTTGGAAAATCAGAGTAGCATGAGCGACAATCTCTTCGAGATTGCGCTGGTGCTGCTGTGGTTTCCAAGTATCAGATATAGGTAACTTATCCTGAATACATAGGGATAAAGTGGCGAACGCGGGGAACTGAAACATCTAAGTACCCGTAGGAAAGGACATCAACCGAGACTCCGGAAGTAGTGGCGAGCGAACCCGGACCAGGCCAGTGGCGATTGAGAGACAAGCGGAACCTTCTGGAAAGTAGGGCCATAGTGGGTGACAGCCCCGTACGCGTAATGCAATCAATCGTCCTCGAGTAAGGCGGGACACGTGAAATCCTGTCTGAAATTGGGGGGACCACCCTCCAAGCCTAAGTACTCGTGCATGACCGATAGCGAACTAGTACCGTGAGGGAAAGGTGAAAAGCACCCCGACAAGGGGAGTGAAAGAGTACCTGAAACCGATTGCCTACAAACAGTGGAAGCCCAAGGTTCGTCCTGGGTGACCACGTACCTTTTGTATAATGGGTCAGCGACTTAGTGTGACGAGCAAGCTTAAACCGCTAGGTGTAGGCGCAGCGAAAGCGAGTCTGAACAGGGCGTTCAGTTCGTCGCATTAGACCCGAAACCGAGTGATCTAGCCATGAGCAGGTTGAAGGTAAGGTAACACTTACTGGAGGACCGAACCCATAACTGTTGCAATAGTTCGGGATGACTTGTGGCTAGGGGTGAAAGGCCAATCAAACTCGGAAATAGCTGGTTCTCCGCGAAATCTATTTAGGTAGAGCGTCGACCGAATACCCCAGGGGGTAGAGCACTGGATGGGCTAGGGGTCCTCACCGGATTACCAAACCTAACCAAACTCCGAATACCTGGGAGTACTAGTCGGCAGACACACGGCGGGTGCTAACGTCCGTCGTGAAAAGGGAAACAACCCTGACCTACAGCTAAGGTCCCCAAGTTATGGCTAAGTGGGAAAGGATGTGAGGATCCCAAAACAACCAGGATGTTGGCTTAGAAGCAGCCATCATTTAAAGAAAGCGTAACAGCTCACTGGTCTAAATAAGGGTCTTTGCGCCGAAAATGTAACGGGGCTAAAGCCATACACCGAAGCTTAGGGTTTGGTCCGCAAGGGCCAAGCGGTAGCGGAGCGTTCTGTAAGCTGATGAAGCCATACCCGTGAGGGGTGGTGGAGGTATCAGAAGTGCGAATGCTGACATGAGTAACGTAAGGGGAGTGAGAGACTCCCCCGCCGAAAGACCAAGGGTTCCTGCTTAAAGCTAATCTGAGCAGGGTTAGCCGGCCCCTAAGACGAGGCGGAAACGCGTAGTCGATGGGAACCACGTTAATATTCGTGGGCTTGGAGGTAGTGACGGATCATTGAGGTAGTCCAATCTTATCGGATTGAGCGGGCTGCTGCGTGGTTCCAGGAAATAGCTCCTCCTTATAAACCGTACCCGAAACCGACACTGGTGGTCTGGTAGAGTATACCAAGGCGCTTGAGAGAACTATGCTGAAGGAACTCGGCAAATTGCACGCGTAACTTCGGAAGAAGCGTGACCCTTTTCTACGCAAGTAGAGGAGGGTGGCACAGACCAGGGGGTAGCGACTGTTTATCAAAAACACAGGGCTCTGCGAAGTCGCAAGACGACGTATAGGGTCTGACGCCTGCCCGGTGCTGGAAGGTTAAGAGGAGGGGTGCAAGCTCTGAATCGAAGCCCCAGTAAACGGCGGCCGTAACTATAACGGTCCTAAGGTAGCGAAATTCCTTGTCGGGTAAGTTCCGACCTGCACGAATGGCGTAACGACTTCCCCGCTGTCTCCAGCATAGACTCAGTGAAATTGAATTCCCCGTGAAGATGCGGGGTTCCTGCGGTTAGACGGAAAGACCCCGTGCACCTTTACTATAGCTTTACATTGGCATTCGTAGTGGCATGTGTAGGATAGGTGGTAGGCTTTGAAACCTGGGCGCCAGCTCAGGTGGAGCCACCCTTGAAATACCACCCTTATTACTATGGATGTCTAACCGCGGCCCGTTATCCGGGTCCGGGACAATGTATGGTGGGTAGTTTGACTGGGGCGGTCGCCTCCTAAAGAGTAACGGAGGCGCGCGATGGTGGGCTCAGAACGGTCGGAAATCGTTCGCTGAGTGCAATGGCATAAGCCTGCCTGACTGCGAGACTGACAAGTCGAGCAGAGACGAAAGTCGGTCATAGTGATCCGGTGGTCCCGCGTGGAAGGGCCATCGCTCAACGGATAAAAGGTACGCCGGGGATAACAGGCTGATGACCCCCAAGAGTCCATATCGACGGGGTTGTTTGGCACCTCGATGTCGACTCATCGCATCCTGGGGCTGGAGCAGGTCCCAA
>NZ_VFVQ01000002.1:0-255000 GCF_006442195.1 Mesorhizobium sp. B2-3-13 | reverse complement strand
CCTATGATGGGTTTGCCTAACCGCACCCTCGAACCGATCTCGAGAAGCTGGTCTTTTTGTGCCAATGACATCAAGCCGGATCCTGCACAGGATTTGGCTGACGCGACGATCTCTTCGAGATCGCGTGGCGACAATCCCTTCGGGATTGCGCGGATGCTGACCCCGCAAGGGTTTGGCTGAAGCGACAATCCTTCGGATTGCGCGGTGGATATTGGCAATGAGAACGATCAAGTGTCTTAAGGGCAATTGGTGGATGCCTTGGCATGCACAGGCGATGAAGGACGTGATACGCTGCGATAAGCTACGGGGAGGTGCGAATACCCTTTGATCCGTAGATTTCCGAATGGGGAAACCCACCTAAGGTGCTTGGAAAATCAGAGTAGCATGAGCGACAATCTCTTCGAGATTGCGCTGGTGCTGCTGTGGTTTCCAAGTATCAGATATAGGTAACTTATCCTGAATACATAGGGATAAAGTGGCGAACGCGGGGAACTGAAACATCTAAGTACCCGTAGGAAAGGACATCAACCGAGACTCCGGAAGTAGTGGCGAGCGAACCCGGACCAGGCCAGTGGCGATTGAGAGACAAGCGGAACCTTCTGGAAAGTAGGGCCATAGTGGGTGACAGCCCCGTACGCGTAATGCAATCAATCGTCCTCGAGTAAGGCGGGACACGTGAAATCCTGTCTGAAATTGGGGGGACCACCCTCCAAGCCTAAGTACTCGTGCATGACCGATAGCGAACTAGTACCGTGAGGGAAAGGTGAAAAGCACCCCGACAAGGGGAGTGAAAGAGTACCTGAAACCGATTGCCTACAAACAGTGGAAGCCCAAGGTTCGTCCTGGGTGACCACGTACCTTTTGTATAATGGGTCAGCGACTTAGTGTGACGAGCAAGCTTAAACCGCTAGGTGTAGGCGCAGCGAAAGCGAGTCTGAACAGGGCGTTCAGTTCGTCGCATTAGACCCGAAACCGAGTGATCTAGCCATGAGCAGGTTGAAGGTAAGGTAACACTTACTGGAGGACCGAACCCATAACTGTTGCAATAGTTCGGGATGACTTGTGGCTAGGGGTGAAAGGCCAATCAAACTCGGAAATAGCTGGTTCTCCGCGAAATCTATTTAGGTAGAGCGTCGACCGAATACCCCAGGGGGTAGAGCACTGGATGGGCTAGGGGTCCTCACCGGATTACCAAACCTAACCAAACTCCGAATACCTGGGAGTACTAGTCGGCAGACACACGGCGGGTGCTAACGTCCGTCGTGAAAAGGGAAACAACCCTGACCTACAGCTAAGGTCCCCAAGTTATGGCTAAGTGGGAAAGGATGTGAGGATCCCAAAACAACCAGGATGTTGGCTTAGAAGCAGCCATCATTTAAAGAAAGCGTAACAGCTCACTGGTCTAAATAAGGGTCTTTGCGCCGAAAATGTAACGGGGCTAAAGCCATACACCGAAGCTTAGGGTTTGGTCCGCAAGGGCCAAGCGGTAGCGGAGCGTTCTGTAAGCTGATGAAGCCATACCCGTGAGGGGTGGTGGAGGTATCAGAAGTGCGAATGCTGACATGAGTAACGTAAGGGGAGTGAGAGACTCCCCCGCCGAAAGACCAAGGGTTCCTGCTTAAAGCTAATCTGAGCAGGGTTAGCCGGCCCCTAAGACGAGGCGGAAACGCGTAGTCGATGGGAACCACGTTAATATTCGTGGGCTTGGAGGTAGTGACGGATCATTGAGGTAGTCCAATCTTATCGGATTGAGCGGGCTGCTGCGTGGTTCCAGGAAATAGCTCCTCCTTATAAACCGTACCCGAAACCGACACTGGTGGTCTGGTAGAGTATACCAAGGCGCTTGAGAGAACTATGCTGAAGGAACTCGGCAAATTGCACGCGTAACTTCGGAAGAAGCGTGACCCTTTTCTACGCAAGTAGAGGAGGGTGGCACAGACCAGGGGGTAGCGACTGTTTATCAAAAACACAGGGCTCTGCGAAGTCGCAAGACGACGTATAGGGTCTGACGCCTGCCCGGTGCTGGAAGGTTAAGAGGAGGGGTGCAAGCTCTGAATCGAAGCCCCAGTAAACGGCGGCCGTAACTATAACGGTCCTAAGGTAGCGAAATTCCTTGTCGGGTAAGTTCCGACCTGCACGAATGGCGTAACGACTTCCCCGCTGTCTCCAGCATAGACTCAGTGAAATTGAATTCCCCGTGAAGATGCGGGGTTCCTGCGGTTAGACGGAAAGACCCCGTGCACCTTTACTATAGCTTTACATTGGCATTCGTAGTGGCATGTGTAGGATAGGTGGTAGGCTTTGAAACCTGGGCGCCAGCTCAGGTGGAGCCACCCTTGAAATACCACCCTTATTACTATGGATGTCTAACCGCGGCCCGTTATCCGGGTCCGGGACAATGTATGGTGGGTAGTTTGACTGGGGCGGTCGCCTCCTAAAGAGTAACGGAGGCGCGCGATGGTGGGCTCAGAACGGTCGGAAATCGTTCGCTGAGTGCAATGGCATAAGCCTGCCTGACTGCGAGACTGACAAGTCGAGCAGAGACGAAAGTCGGTCATAGTGATCCGGTGGTCCCGCGTGGAAGGGCCATCGCTCAACGGATAAAAGGTACGCCGGGGATAACAGGCTGATGACCCCCAAGAGTCCATATCGACGGGGTTGTTTGGCACCTCGATGTCGACTCATCGCATCCTGGGGCTGGAGCAGGTCCCAAGGGTATGGCTGTTCGCCATTTAAAGCGGTACGTGAGTTGGGTTCAGAACGTCGTGAGACAGTTCGGTCCCTATCTGCCGTGGGTGTAGGAATATTGAAAGGATCTGTCCCTAGTACGAGAGGACCGGGATGGACGGATCTCTGGTGGACCTGTTGTGGCGCCAGCCGCATAGCAGGGTAGCTATATCCGGACGGGATAACCGCTGAAGGCATCTAAGCGGGAAACCCACCTTAAAACGAGTATTCCCTGAGAACCGTGGAAGACGACCACGTTGATAGGCCGGGTGTGGAAGAGCGGCAACGCTTGAAGCTTACCGGTACTAATAGTTCGATCGGCTTGATCGTTCTCATTCCTAATATCCATTTGACGAAATCAAATGGTCTGTTCTCACTCACGCTTGTTCCGCCCTGCGGGCGGCGCTACGTGGGTGCGGCGCATCGGCGCCGACGGTCGGTCGACCTTGCGAAGCTTCGCTTCGAAAGGCGTCAGGCCAAGAACGACCAGGCACAAAAAAGACCAGCGAATAGCTCCGAGAAAGCACAAAATAGGTCCCCTATTCGCTCCTCTCTATGGCTATTCGCTCAAACCAGCTTCTCGAATAACGTGCGTTTTGCCGACCTGGTGGTTATGGCGGAGCGGCTGCACCCGATCCCATTCCGAACTCGGCCGTGAAACGCTCCAGCGCTGATGGTACTTCGTCTCAAGACGCGGGAGAGTAGGTCGCTGCCAGGTCTGCTAAACGCACGTTCAAACTCACATCCAACCGGATGACAGAGAAATCTTCTCATTGCTTTGTTCGATGCATGTCGTTGCCCCAAAACCGCTAACACTTTTGGGCGACATGCATAAAGGCCCGCCAAGGGATCCCGGGCCGCTCTAAGCGGCCCTTTCATTTGGTGGATACAGAATACCGCAGTCGCCAAAGTACAGCGGCGATCGCGGTGGTGGCGCGGGGTGGAGCAGCCCGGTAGCTCGTCAGGCTCATAACCTGAAGGTCACAGGTTCAAATCCTGTCCCCGCAACCAAACTTACCCAAAACGGCCCGCCAGGCTCAAAGCTTGGCGGGCCGTTTTGCATTCGGATAAGAGCCCCCTTGGATTTGAACCCCTCTTTTTGGGTGCGGCAGAATCGCTTTTTTTTTAATGTAAGTCTTTGCCGACCTTCTGCTGCATCTCACAGCATGACGCTGCCGCGCGATCGCTTCTTCTCGGCGGTGGCGAGCAGATCCACAAACGCGCGCACCTTGGCGGGCCGGAACCTTGCCGGCGGAAAGACAGCGTGGATGCCGCCGGTGGGCAAGGCCCAGTCGGCAAAGACCGGCACCAGCCGCCCCTCGGCGATGTCGTCGCTGACGCTGTAGTCGGGAAATACGCCCAGCCCTATGCCGGCAAGCACGCAGGCATGGGCAGCCGGGCTCTTGTCGCATGTGACGACCGGGTTGAGTTCGGTCAGCACCTTGTCGTCATCCCTTGAAAACAGCCATTGGCTGATGCCCCGAAGCTGGGCGTTTCCGACCCAGGCCAGTGATCGCGCCTGGCGGGGGCTTACGCCTTGCGGCAAGCTTGCGGCGAACGCAGGGCTTGCCACCACGATCTGCCGTATCGTGCCCAGGCGCCGCGCCTGGTTGGAGGAATCGGCAAGCCAGCCGACGCGAATGCCGAGGTCGATCTCCTCGTCGACCAGATTGCTTACCGCATCGTCGAAGATCGCCTCGACGCGCATATGCGGATAAGTTCTCAGATAGGCAGCGATGACCGGCGCAACCATCTTCGAGCCGTAGTCGAGCGGCGCCGTTAGTCTCAACATTCCCGCCGGTTCGACGGTCGCGCGCGAAATCTCGCCATAGGCGGCCTCCGCTTCCCGCAGGATGATCACCGCGCGATCATAGAAGAGGCGTCCCTCTTCGGTCGGCGCGACACGCCGCGTCGTGCGTCGCATGAGTGTCGCCCCCAATTCCTCCTCGAGCTTGCCGATCTGATGGCTTACCACGGCTTTAGCGACGCCAAGCCGGTCGGCTGCCGATGTGAAAGAACCGGTCTCCATGACAGTGGTGAAATAGACGAGACGATTGAGGTTCAGCAGGTCGGCCAAGGCACTCGCCGTTTGTCTGATCAGATCAGACAGTTTATATGATTGGAGGCCATTTATCGCAAGATCGTCGTCTGGCACATAGGAGCAAGACATTTGACGGTCAGATCGCGGACACGCCGCGCCAAGGGATATCAGGTAATCATGGTTCAGTTGGACGTGACTTATCTTTTCGATCCGCTCTGCGGCTGGTGCTACGGCGCCACCCCGATGCTGGACAAATTGGTGGCCAGCGGCGTGCGCGTCGAATTGCTGCCGACCGGCCTGTTTTCGGGAGCGGGCGCGAGGCCAATGGATGAAGGTTTTGCCGCTCACGCCTGGGCAAACGACCAGCGTATCGAACGTCTAACCGGACAAGCCTTCACGCAGGCTTATCAGAGCAATGTCCTCGGCATCCGGGGCACCTTGCTAGACTCGCATGCCGCGACCCTCGGCATCAGCGCCGCCGGCCTGGAAGACCCCAGCCGCCGGTCGACCGCTCTCAAGGCGATCCAACGTGCGCGCTACGTCGACGGTCGCGATATCGTAACTGTCGAAGGCGTGGCTGCCGTGCTCGCCGACGCTGGCATGATAGATGCCGCCGCGATCCTGAAGAACCCGACCGAAACCTTGCTGACGGCGCACCTCGAGCTGGTCAATCGTGGCCGCGCGCTGTTCCAGCGCTTGCATTCAAATGGCGTGCCTTCGCTGGCGGTCATCCGCAACGAAGCGCCCCGGCTCATCGGTTCGAACGCGTTGTTCAGCAGCTTCGACAATCTCGTCGCCCATATCGCGGCGGCATGATCTCCGTCAATCAGCCCTCCAACAGGAAACGGAAGAAGAAGACATGGCAAAAGTTGCTCTCATCGGCGCCTCCGGCGCTGTCGGTTCGCGCCTGCTCAAGGAACTCTCCGACCGTGGCCATACGGTCACCGGCATCGCCCGCAGCCCGGAAAAGATCGCGGCGCTGCCCGGCGTGACCGCCAGGAAGGGCGATGTCTTCGACCGGCAAGGTCTCGCCGATTTGATCCGTGGACACGACGTGGTGATCAGCTCAGTGCATTTCGTGGACAGCGACCCCGACACGCTGATCGCCGCGGTGCGTGCCTCTGGTGTGAAGCGCTATGTCGTCGTGGGCGGCGCGGGCAGTCTTGAAGTGGCGCCCGGCAAGCGGCTGGTCGATACGCCCGAATTCCCTGCGATCTACAAGGCCGAAGCACAGAAGGGCGCAGACTTCCTGGATAAGCTCAAGACGGTCGGCGATCTCGACTGGACCTTCCTGTCGCCGTCGGCCCTGTTCGTCCCAGGCGAGCGCACCGGCAAGTTCCGCCTTGGCAAAGACACGCTTCTCATCTCGGACAAGGGCAGCAGCATTTCCTTCGAGGACTATGCCATTGCCATGGTCGACGAGATCGAGAAGCCGACGCATGTCAGGCAGCGCTTCACCGTCGGCTACTGATTGATGCCGGCTGCGAGGCTGGCGGTGATTTCGTGCTCATGGCCCGGCGTTACGGGCGACAGGCCTGGTCGTGCGGGCCGCCGGCGGAAACGCCGCTGTGGTTTCAAGGGCAGGCTTGGCGGCTTCAGGCTGGAAACAGGAAGGCGGAAGCAGGATCGAAAAAGATCCGCCTGCCCATGGCGCAATCCGCGCTATCCGGCTCCACCGCATCCGAAGTCGGCCTGACATCGATCTCATCGCCGGCAGCGGTACGCGCCACGACCCGCTTGCGGTCACCGAAGAAGGCGGTATCGACGATCTCGACGGCGAGCGCTGCGCATGCAGGTCCGGGCGTCAGCCGGAACGCCTCGGGGCGCACCATCAGGCGGGCCTTCTGGCCGCGATCGAAGGCCTGCGTCGTCTTCACGCCGCTCACGACCGAACCGTCGGCCAGGCGCACGGTCGATGCGCCATTGGCGGTTTCCAGATGCTCGGCGGGCAGGAAATTCGAGTTGCCGATGAAGCCGGCGACGAACTTGCTGGCTGGCCTGAGATAAAGATCCTCGCCGGTGCCGATCTGCTCGATGCGCCCTTCCTTGAACAGGGCGATGCGATCCGACAGATGCAGCGCCTCTTCCTGATCGTGGGTGACATAGAGGATGGTGACACCGGTCTCACGGTGGATGCGGCGGATCTCGGCCTGGATCTCCTGGCGCAGTTTTTTGTCGAGCGCCGACAGCGGCTCGTCCATCAGCAGGATCGGCGGATCGTAGGCGAGCGCACGGGCAAGCGCCACGCGCTGCTGCTGGCCGCCCGATAGCGCGCCGGGATAGCGGCCGGCGAAATTCTCCAGCCGCACCAGCGCCAGCATGTCGGCGACTTTCCTTTTCACTTCGGCGTCGGGGCGGCCGCGTACACGCAGCGGAAAGGCGACGTTCTCGGCAACGCTCAGATGTGGAAACAGCGTGTAACGCTGGAAGACCATGCCGATGTTGCGCTTGTGCGACGGCACTGAAAGCAGCGACTTGTCCTCCAGCAGGACGTCGCCGGAGGACGGGTCCTGGAAACCGGCGATCGCATAGAGCGTCGTCGACTTGCCGGAGCCGGACGGCCCGAGGAAGGTCAGGAATTCGCCCTTGGGCACATTGATGGTGACATCGTGGACGGCGACGAAGGCGCCGAACGTCTTCCTCACCGCGCGTATGGACAGGAATGGCCGGGTCATCTCGATAATTTTCTGCGAAGGAGTGCGGTCACGATCATCAGGCACAAGGTCAGGCCGACGAGCAGGCTGGAGGCGGCGGCGACGACCGGACTGAGGTCGGCGCGCAAACTGCCCCAGATCTTCACCGGCAAGGTCTGCAAGGTCGGGCTCGCCATGAAGATCGCCACCACGACCTCGTCCCATGAGGCGAGGAAGGAAAAGATCGCCGCCGAGAAGATGCCGATCCGGATCGAGGGCAAGGTGATCCGCAGCCGTGCCTGCAGCGGGCTGGCGCCGCAGACGATGGCCGCGTCCTCGATGGACTTGTCGAAACCCTCGAGCGCGGCGGTGATCGGAATGATGGCGAAGGGCAGTGCCAGGACGGTGTGCGCGATGACGAAGCCGATCGTGGTGCCGGCCAGCCCGATGCGCAGGAAGAAAGCGTAGACGGCGATGGCGAACACCACCACTGGCAGCACCATGGGCGTCAGCAGCAGCCCACGCAGGATCTGGCGCCCGCGAAATTCACCCCGGATCAAACCGAAGGATGCGAACAGGCCAATGATGACGGCGAGGATGGCGGCCATGGCGGCGATTTTTGCGCTGGTCAGCGCGGCATCGATCCAGGTCGGGTCCGCCAACAGCTGCTCGTACCATTTCAGCGTCCAGCCGGGCGGCGGGAAGGCAAGCCAGCGTGAGGAGCCGAACGACAAAAGCACGATGAAAACCACCGGCAGCAGCAAAAAAGCCGCGACCAGCGCGGTAAAGCCGGCAAGCGCCATGCGCAGCCATCCGAGCCTGTCATAGTCGAGCAGCATGTCAGAGCCCCCCGGCGGGGCGCTTGGCGCCGACCAGACGAAGCTGGAGCGCGTAAAGCGCCATGGTGACGACGAGCAGGACGAAGGCGGCCGCACTGCCGAGCCCCCAGTTGAGCAGCGACTGCACCGTCTGGGCGATCATCTCGGCCAGCATCATGTTGGACGTGCCGCCGAGCAGGGCCGGCGTGACGAAGTAGCCAAGCGACATGACGAAGACCATCAGCCCGCCAGCGGCGATGCCGGGAAGCGACAGCGGCAACAGGATACGGCGGAAGGCCTGGAACGGGGTTGCCCCGCAAAGGGCGGCGGCGCGCAGCGTCATCGGGTCGATGGCGCGCAGCGTGCCGACCAGCGGCAGGATCATGAAGGGCAGCATGATGTAGACCATGCCGATGGTGACGCCAGTGAGATTGTTGATCAGCGGCAGGGGCTCCTGGATGATGCCCAGCCCCATCAGCGTCCTGTTGATCACCCCTGTGCGTTGCAGCAGCACCATCCAGGCATAGGTCCGGGTGAGGAGGTTGGTCCACATCGACAGGATGATGATGCCGAAGACGAGCGAGCCGAAGGCCGGCGGCATGATCGCCAGCATCCAGGCGACCGGAAACGCCACCACGATGGTGACGGTGGTGACGACGGCGGCGACGAGGAAGGTGTTCAGGAACACCCGCACATAGGTGCCGCTGCCGAACAGCGCGGCGTAGTTCTGCAGACCGGGCTCGGGATCGGTGACGCTGCGCAGCAAAAGGGCGACGACCGGTACGACGAAGAACAGGCCGACCAGAACGACTGCCGGCAAGGCGCCGCCGCTGCCGGCCGGCAGGCCGGCAATGGCACCGCGTCTGAGAGAATTTCCTTGCATCGGCCGGTTCCCGTTACCCGAACGGGGCGCGGTTCCCGCGCCCCGTGGGTTTCTGTGGCGCTACTTGGTCTGCCAGGCGTACCAGCGCGTGGCGATCTCGTCGCGATGCTCGGCCCAGTAGTTCATGTCGAGGTTGATCTGGCCGTCGACATGAGCGTCGGGCAGGGCCTTGACCGCATCGGCCGGCATCTCGGCCTTGGCCTTGGTATTGATCGGCGCATAGCCGCTGGCCTCGGCGAATTTCGCCTGGCCGGCCGGGCTGGTGGCCGCGGCCAGGAACTTCATGGCGCTGTCCTTGTTCTTCGCCCCTTTCGGGATGACAAGAACGTCGGCGGCGGTTAGGTTCTGCTTCCAGGAGACGCCGACATCGGTTCCGTCCTGCTGCAACGCGAAGACGCGGCCGTTCCAGAGCTGGCCGAAGGCGGCCTCGCCGGAGGCGATCAGCTGCTGCGACTCCGCACCACCGCTCCACCAGACAATGTCCGACTTGATGGTGTCGAGCTTCTTGAAGGCGCGGTCGAGATCGAGCGGATAGAGCTTGTCCGCCGGCACGCCGTCGGCGAGCAGTGCGATCTCGATGACGCCCGGCGCCGACCATTTGTAGAAGGTCCGTTTGCCGGGGAACTTCTTGGTGTCGAACATGTCGGCCCAGCTCGCCGTGTCACCGGAGACCGCGCCCTTGTTCCAGGCGAGCACGAAGGAATAGTAGAAGCTGCCGACGGCATGCTCATTGCTGAAGCGGGGGTCGAGATCGGCCTTGGGCACGATCGCATAGTCGATAGGCTCCAGCAGGCCATCCTTGGCGGCCTTGATGGCGAAGTCCATCTCGACGTCGACGACATCCCAGGTGACGTTGCCGGCGTCGACCATGGCCTTGAGCTTGCCGTAGTCGGTCGGCCCGTCCTGCAGGACCTTGATGCCGGAGCTGGCCTCGAAGGGCGCTGCCCAGGATTTGGTCTGTGCTTCCTGCGTTGTGCCACCCCAGCTGGTGAACGCCATTTCATCGGCCTTGGCTGCGGTCACCGCGAGCAGTCCGGCCAGAATGCCGGTCAAAATCAGTTTCATTTTGTTCTCCTCTGTTGGTCTGTTCTTGTTTTTCTCAGTGCACCTGCGCCACGCGCTGTTCAGCGCATGACGAAGGGATCGGGGATCGGCTCGTCCGAGGTCTTGATCCAGACGGATTTCGAGCGCGTATAGTCTCTGATGGCATCGAGGCCGCCCTCGCGGCCGAGCCCGGAATGGCCGTAGCCGCCGAAGGGAACGAGCGGCGATACGGCGCGGTAGGTGTTGACCCAGACGACGCCGGCATGGATGTCGCGCGCCATGCGGTGCGCCTTGCCGAGATTGCTGGTGAACACGCCGGAAGCCAGGCCGAAGGGGGTGTCGTTGGCGAGCGCCAGCGCTTGTGCTTCGGAGTCGAAGGCAAGCACGCTCAGCACAGGCCCGAACAATTCCTCGCGCACGCATGCCAGATTGCCGTCGCCGGCATCGATGATGGTCGGCGCGTAGTAGAAGCCGGGGCCGCCGGGGCGTGTCCCTCCGGTGATCAGCGTGCCGCCCTTGGCGAGGCTTTCCGCGACGATCTTCTCGATCCAGTCGCGCTGACGTTGCGTGGCGAGCGGACCCATTTCGGTGGCCGGGTCCTGCGGATCGCCGATCCTGATCGCCTCGGCCTTGAGCTTCAGCCGGGCGAGGAACTCGTCCTTCACCGAACCTTCGACCAGCAATCGCGAGCCGGCGACGCAGCTTTGGCCGGTCGCGGCAAAAATGCCGGCCACCACCGCGTTGGCGGCGCTGTCGAGATCGGCATCGGCGAAGACGACGACCGGGCTCTTGCCGCCGAGCTCGAGCGTCGTATAGGCGAGGTTTTCCGCCGTGTTCCTGACGATCGCACGCGCAGTGGACGGGCCGCCGGTGAAGGCGACGCGCGAAACCAGCGGATGGCTGGTCAGGCGGCAGCCGCAATCCTGGCCGAAGCCGGTGAGAATGTTGACAGTGCCTTCGGGAAAGCCGGCCTGCTGGACGAGTTCGGCGAAGGCGAGCAACGGCGCCGGGCCGTCCTCGGAGGCCTTGAGCACGACCGTGCAGCCAGCGGCCAGCGCCGGGCCGAGCTTGACGGCGGAGAGGAAGAGCTGCGAATTCCATGGCACGACCGCGGCAACGACGCCGATCGGCTCGCGGCGGATGGTGACGTCGAGATCCGCCTTGTCGATCGGCACATGCGCGCCTTCATGCTTGTCGGCGAGCCCGCCATAATAGCGGTAGTAGTCGCCGACATAGGCGATCTGGGCACGGGTCTCGCGGATGATCTTGCCGGTGTCGCGTGTCTCGAGTTCGGCAAGACGCCCGGCATCGGCGGCGACGAGGTCGCCGAGCTTGACCAGCAGTTTGCCGCGCGCGGTGGCGGTCATCGCCGTCCACGGGCCCGAACGCAGCGCCCGGTGCGCCGCCTCGACCGCACGGTCGACATCGGCTTCGCTCGCCGCCGGCATCCTGGCCCATGGCGCGCCGGTCGACGGATCGATGCTGTCGAAGGTCGCGGACGGCTCGTCGAAGCGGCCGTCGATGAAGTTCCTGAAAAGAGCGTCGGTCATGGGCTCGCTATCAGAGGAAGGCCGGCATCACCCGGTCGATGAACAGTTGCAGCGATTTCTTCTTGCGTTCGTGCGAGAGCCCACTGTCGATCCAGATCGAATACTGGTCGTAACCGAGTGCCTCATAGGCCTTCAGCCGGGCAATGACTTCGTCGGCTTTGCCGATCACCAGATTCTGCCTGATCTTGTCCGGCGCATAGTGCGGCATCGCGGCGATCTCATCCTCTGTGAGCGGCTCCAATACGCCTTGATGCACCGGCTTCTTGTTCTGGAACCAGGCGCCGAACTGGCAGTAGAAATTCGACAGGTCCCGGGCGAGCCGATCGGCGTCGGCCGCATCCTCGGCGACGAATGTGTGCATCAAGAGCATGATTTCCGGCCGGGCGATGTCGGGATGCGCGTCGCAAGCAGCGTTGAAGCGCTGCATCAGGCTCGACACCTCGTCGTCGCCTGAAGCCAGCGGCGTTACCTGGACCTTGCAGTGGTTGACGACCGCAAAATCGTGCGAGTTCGGGTCGCGCGCCGCTACCCAGATCGGCGGATATGGTTTCTGCAAGGGCTTGGGCGAGGAAGTGGTCGGCGGGAACGACCAGAACTCGCCGGAGAGTTCGAAATCGCCGTCCCATAGGCCACGGATCGCCGGCACCATCTCACGCATGCGCTGGCCCGCGCCCCAGGCGTCGAGACCGGGGAAGAGACGTTGATATTCGTAACTGTAGGCGCCGCGCGCGATGCCGATGTCGAGCCGGCCGCCGCTGATGACGTCGGCCATCGCCGCTTCGCCGGCGAGCTTGATCGGATGCCAGAATGGCGCAACGATCGTGCCAGTGCCGAGACGGATGCGGCTGGTTTTGGCCGCCAGATAAGCGATGTTGACGAACGGGTTCGGCGAGATGGTGAATTCCATGCCGTGATGCTCGCCGATCCAGGCCGTCTCGAAGCCGGCCTGCTCCGCTTGCAGGACCAATTCCTCGAGCTCGCTCACCAGCTCCGAATGCGGCTTGGCGAGATCCGACCGTTCCATATGCACGAAGAGCGAGAACTTCATCTGTGGTCACCTGTGTAGGAGGCAGCGGGCGTGGGCGCTTTGCCCAGCGGTCTGACTTCGCCTTCCATCTCATTGCCGACATAGACGCCAAAGGCGTCCTGCATGCATTCCCTGACATAGCGGGTAAGCATCGAGCGGACCGCCGGATCGACGATCTTCAAGTCGCCGATCGTGTCGATGTCGACCAGCCGGATGCCACGATCGCTGGAGGCGGGCACGTCGAACGTGCCGCGATAATAAACATGCGTGCGCGACGAATTGCCAGCGTCGTCCCAGACGGCGAAAAGGAAGCCGAGTTGGGCCTCGATAGCCTTGGCGGCAAGCAGGCCCCGGAGGCTGGTGCCATCGCCGGCCGAGCCCAGTCCCCGGCCGCGCGGCAGTTCGAAGCCATCAGCCGTTTCCAGGAATAAGATCCTGCCGCCATTTTCGAGAATGGCGCCGACATCGGTGCCGGGCTGGGCGGCGGCAAGCGCCTCCTGGCTTAGGCCGGGTGCGATATAGGCGCCGCGGCAGTAGCCGAGAGGCTGCGAGGAGTTGTGCTCGAAATCGCGTACGCGGCCGATAAGGATGGAATGGTCTCCCGCGTCGACCAGCCGCTCCATGTCGCAGTCGAAGGACGCGACCGAGCCGTCCAGCAACGGACTGCCGGTCTGTCCTGGACGCCAGGCCACGGAGGCGAATTTGTCGGCCGCTTTCGAAGCGAAGATGCCGGACGCCGCCTTCTGATCCTCATTGAGGATGTTGATGGCGAAGCTCTTCGAGGTGGCGAAGACGGGATGGCCCAAGGCTTTATAGGCGATACAGACGAGTACCAGCGGCGGATCGAGCGACACCGAGGTGAAGGAGTTGGCTGTGAAGCCGCGCGGCTCGCCTTCGGGCCCGATCGTGGTGACGATGGTGACGCCGGTAAGGAAGGAGCCGAGCGCGCGGCGGAAGTCGCCGCTGTCGAAACCAGAAGTCACCGTCCCGTCCCCTCGCTCCGCTGCTTCGAGGAAGCCGACGATGCGGCGCGTGGTGCGGTCCGGTGCGGCCACCGCCATCATGTGCCGTTCGCCGGCAAGCACGATGCAGCGGCCATGCGGCGCCAACCGTGCCAGAGCGGCCGACATCGCTGGCGAGGAGTTCCTGTCCTCGGACCCGGTCATGAACAGAGCCGGCACGGCAAGCGTTTGCAGGCGCTCGGCGTGGTCGCCGTCGGCGCGGGCGAACAGGCGATAGGTGCGGGCGTAGCCTTCCGGATCGACCGCGCTGAGCGCGGACGCCGTCTTGCCCGCCGCCGCCTCGAGTTCGGCGGGCACCGGATCCCCGAACCAGCGGGCAATGGTCTGTGCCGTGCCAGCCGCGTCGCCCCGGTCGGTGAGGGCAGCCGCGCGCTGACGGACAGCCTCGGCCAATTCTGGCGGGCGCCGGAACACGGCATTCAGCGATACGATGCCGCGAACGCGCTGCGGTGCCCGCAACGCAAGCTCCTGGGCGACGAGCGCGCCCATCGAGTGGCCGACGACCGACACTTTGTCGAGGCCGAGATGATCGAGCAAGCGAATGGCCTGATCGGCATAGTCGGCCAGTTCCGGGCTCGGTGGCGGGAGCGGCGACCGGCCATGGCCGAGCATATCGATGGCGATCACATCCCAACTGCCGGCCATCCTGTCGATCTGCGGCTGCCAGATCGCGGCATTCATGCCGACGCCATGGATGAACAGTACCGGCGCGCCCGAGCCGGCTCGAATGAAGCCGGTGCCATCAGGCGCCGTACCCTGTCGAGCCCATGCCGATGCGGGTACGTCAGCCATGCAGGTCGCCCACTTCCTTGAGGTCCTGGTAGCGGTCGCCGATACGATGGTGCGGCCGGCCGCCGATCGAGGCGCCGAGCGCCACCACCAACTCGTCCGGCGCCGGCGCGTCGCCGATCTGGAAATGCACTGTCAGGTAGTGCGAGCGCCTACCCTCGTCGTTCTTGTCCATCAGCGGGATCATGATCGGTGTGTTCGGGCCGCCGCGCAGATTGGTGAAGGCGAGATAGGTCTTGGCGCCCACGGCACGGCGGTAGTAATTGCCGAAATGCAGCGTGTGGATCAGTGCCGAAGCGTGTTCGATCTCGCCCGACGTGCCGCAGATCGCGGCCTTGCCGTAGCCCTCGATGGCGTCGCCCGAACCGGCGACGGCGATGATTTCCCGGGTCAGCGTCTCTCCCAGCACTGGCGCACAGGCGCGGATTTCGGACGACAGATCGTCGGTGAAGCCGCGTCCGGCCCACGGATTGGCAAGCACTGCCGCGACACCGATCAGGCGCAGCGGCCGAGGCGCTGCCTTGCCGCCCTCAATCAGCGTGTTTTCGGTGTAGGTGACGATCTTGCGAATGACGGGCTGCATGAAGTCCTCGGTCGTCGATGCCATATCATCTTATGGTATACCATGATATGGAGCGCCAAGAAACTTGTCAACCGGCCATGGAATCTGTTTTCGTGGCGAGGCAGGAGGCCGCCCATGTCAGACGACACGCTTCGCATCGACCGCAGCGCCAAGACCTTGAGAACACTGGCGCTGGAGCGCATGCGCGAGGCGATCATGGATTTCCATTTCCAGCCCGGCGAAAGGCTGGTCGAGCGGCCGCTTTGCGACCAGCTCGGCGTCAGCCGTTCGGTCGTACGCGAGGTCTTGCGGCAGCTAGAGGCCGAAGGCCTGGTGCAGATGATACCGGGGCACGGGCCGGCGGTGGCCAAGCCGGACCTTGGCCGAACCGACGAGATCTATGAGCTCAGGGCCCTGCTCGAAGGCATAGCCGCGCGTGCCTGCGCCATGTCGGCGACGAACGCGCAACTGACCCTGCTCGACAATGCGCTCGCCAATCTTTTCGAAGCCTGGGCGTCCGGCAAGCCGGCCGAGGTGATGCGGGCGACAACGAAATTCTACGAAGTGCTTTTCGAGGCAGCCGACAAGCGCGTCGCCTGGGAGATCGTGACCGGGCTCAATGTGCGCATCAACCAGCTGCGTTCCATGACTATTCTTTCGACCAACCGCCGCGCACCGGCGATTGCCGAGATGACCGAGATCATGGATGCCATCAGATCGCGCAAGCCCGACGAGGCTGAAGCGGCGGCGCGGCGGCATGTCGAATCCGCCTGGCAGATCGCCCGCGCGACGCTTCGGCTGCCACCGGCGTAACCGGCGCTGGCACCGGAAGCGGCTCAGGCGTCGCTGGCCAGGGTCGCGCGCAGCCATGCGGCGATGGCATCGAAGTCGATCGGCTGCGTCGTATCGACCTCGAACAGCGGCCCGCGGCGCAGCGGTTCGGCGCGCTTGGCCAGCTCAACCAGTTCAGGGATATAGGCAGCGCCGGGATGGCCGGGGAGGCGCTGGCCGAGCCGGGCGCCATAGCGTTCCGCCAGAACCTCGCCGGGCGCGTGGCACCAGATTTCGACGGTGTGTTCGACGCCGGCCTTGCGCAGGTGATCTTCGAGCACTTGCCGTGGCTGGAAACCGAACCAGGCATCGACGATGAAGGTGCTGCCGGCAGGGGCGTCGCCGACGAGCGACCAGATTGCCTGGTAGCTGGCGCGGCCGAGCGTGCGATTGAATTGGCGGTCGGCACCGCCGAGCAGTTCGAGGAACGGATTCTTGACGGTATCGAGTGCAAGCAGCGGCCATCCCATGCGATCGGCGATGCCGCGTGACACCGTGCTCTTGCCGCTGGCCGGGATGCCGTTGACGAGCACGGCGCGTCTGGCGCGGCCAGGCTGAACGGAAAGCGATGTCGATGTCTGCGCCGAAAGCGCCTGCAGCGCGGCGCCGATCACACCGGCATCGTCGCCGAGCTGCGCCGGCGCCACCGGGCATTGGTACCACGGCGCCAGCGCCGGCGCGTGGCCGAGCGTTCTGTGTGCCGCCAGGCCAAGCCCACCGCCAAGCAGGACGAGATCGGGGTCGAACATGGCGACGGTGGTATCGATCGCCGCGCGCAGCGGCCTTGCCCAGGCCTCCAATATGCCGCGCGCCTTGATGTCGCCGGCCGCGTCGCGGGCAAAGAGCAGGTCGACCGAAACGTCGGGGCCAAAGCCGGCGCGCGCGATGTGGCGGCCAAGTGCCGTGCCGGAACTGGTGGTTTCGACACAGCCGCGCCGCCCGCAGGCGCAGACCTCGCCGTTGACGTCGACGGTAATGTGGCCAAGTTGCCCCGCCGTTGCCCGGCCGCGCATGATCCGTCGGTTCTGGACGACGGCGCCGCCGATGCCTGTGCCGATGGTGAACATCGCGATGTTGTCGTGGCCTTGGCCGGCGCCAAGGACCATCTCGGCGGCCAGCGCCATATTGCAGTCATTGTCGAGGACAACAGGCTTGCCAGCCATGCTTTCCAGCCGCTGCGCGAGCGCGACCGAGGCAAGGTTGACGTAGCCTCCCGACAGGACCGCGCCGCGGCGCGCGTCGACACGGCCGGGAATACCGACGCCGATGGCCACCACATCAGGCGTATCGAGAAGGCGCACCATGTCGGCAATGCGGCCAAGCACCAGTTCCGGATCGGGCGCGCTCTTCTCGGAAAGGCGTTTGTGGATTTCACCGGTGCCGGAGATGCGGGCGGCACGCAAATTGGTGCCGCCGATATCGATCCCTATGGCCGTCGACTTTTGTGGCATGACATCCTGCACGTGCCTGTGATCCAACAGGATATCAGGCGGCGGCCTTCTGCCGATAGTGCCCGATCACCGCCTGGATCTCGCGCAGTCGCGGCACCGCGATGGTCTCAAGCCTTTCGCGTTGAATGTCACGGTCGAGCGAAATGCAGTCCTTCCACAGTGAACGGCCGGCGATCACACCGGAGGCGCCGTTTTGCATGGCGATCTCGACCTGGCCGAGAAAGGTGGCGTGGTTGACGCCAGCCGAAAGCACGGCCCACGGCACTTCGCCGGCCATTTTTGTAATGTTGGCGCAGGCTTCCGGTGTTCCGGGGTAGGGAAGCTTCAGCACCTTCGCGCCGCATTCCAGCGAGATCCTTGTACCCTCCTCGATCAGCAAGGGTGTCTTGGCCGCATAGTCCTCGGGGCTTTCACCTTCAAGCTGATAGGTCAGGAATTCGACCACGAGCAGCAGGTCCTCCTTGCCGAAGTCGGTGATGCATTGGCGCAGGATGGCGATGTTGTGTTCGTTGGCCTGCGGCTTGTCGGCCCGCAGATACACCATGATCTTGCCGCCCGTGCCGCCGAGTTCGCGCACGCGCCGAGCATCGATATCGGGAACCAGCCGAGACAGGCGGTAGCCTTCTGGCGAAACGTCGAAACCGGAGGCGTCGAGGCCGATGAGGAGTGCGGTATCCCGGTTCAGCACGCCTTCATCGACAACCCGCGGCACCGCGCAGAGCGGATCGAGCAGCACGCAGGAGGCGGCACTTGCCAGGTAGCGCGTGATGTCGGCCTTGGTGTCGCCAAGCATGTCGTTGGTGATCCTGGCCTGGTCCGCGGGGTCCGACGCCAGCAAGGTGCGCATGCCGCCGCGCTGGTCGCAAGCGATGGCCACCATGGCTCCGTCCTTGCCGCATATCTGCTGGTAGCCGCGCCGTTCCGCGGTGGTCATCTTCGTCATGGTCTTCTGTCCGATGTTGGCGCTCTCTCGCCGAGGGCGCTGATCCCGTGGAAACAATGGTCAGTTTGCCCGCCTGCCGGCAGGAAGATTTTTGCCGCCTGAGGCATCGCCGGCCGCTGGGATAAGCAGCCTTGCCGGCGCTTGGCCTGGTATGGCCCTCAAGTTGCGAGTTCGCCGGATTTGCGCGATAACTCCCATCGGCGTATACGTGTGTAACACGTTGCTGAAAGGAATTGCAAGCTGTCTGTTCCCTCCGTCCAGGACGCGACCGCATCGCGCACCATGCTGCACACGGTTGCCAAGCTGCACTATGTGGAGGAGATGTCGCAGGTCGACATAGCGCGGCAGCTCGGTGTCTCCACCGCGACGATTTCGCGCCTGCTGCAGCGGGCGCGGGCCGAGGGTATCGTGCGCATCGAGGTCATCGACCTGGCAACGCCGGAAGATATCACCAGGGAACTTGTCGACGGATTGAAATTGCGGGACGCCGCCGTTGTCGAGACGCCGGCGGCGGGCGCGCTGACGGCGCTTTCCGCCCCGCTTGGCGCTTTGCTCAGGCAGGCGCAGCTGGTGGCCGGCTCTGTGGTCGCCATCGGCTGGGGGCGGGCCGTGCGCGAGGTCATTCGAGCCGGCTTGCCGCGCATGCCAGGCGTGCTGACGGTGGCCGCAACCGGCGGCATGCAGCAGCACGCGGCGCATTTCCAGGTCAACGAATTCGTGCGGCTTGCCGCGGAGGAGTTCGGCGGCACGCCGCACTTCATCCACGCCCCCTATCTGCCGTCGAGCGAGCTGCGCGAGGTCTTCCTCGGAGACGCCACCATCCGCGATGCCGTCGCGCTGTGGGACAGGACTGATGTGGCGATCGTCGGCATTGGCCTGCCGCATGCCATCAACGCGCCCGAGGCGAGTGCCGCCACGCCGAGCGAGCAGGCGCTGGTCCACGCGGCCGGCGATGTCCTTCGGCATTATTTCGATGCCGATGGCGTGCTGATAGCCTGGGAAGGAGAGGGCCGGATGATCGCCATGTCGCCGGCGCAACTTCGGGCCGTGCCCTTGGTGATCGGTATCGCCGCGACGCCGGAAAAAGCGACGGCCATCATTGGCGCCGCTCGCGCCCGGCTGATCAACGCGCTGGTAACGGATACCAAGACGGCGCAGGCCATCCTCGCGGTTCTTGCAACGCGATAGCTGCCGGACTGATGCCTCGCTGTCGGCGCGGAGAGAAGCTGTTGCGAAATCCATTGTGTCGCCGGGGAGTCGGGACGATAGTTCGCCGGGGACTCCGAGGAGCAGTCGGATGATGTCTGGAAAAGCCGGCGTTGCGGCCTCGGAAAAAACCGTGTTGCAATTTATTTCTGCAAAGTGTTACAAACTGCGAACCCGGCGTGCAGGCATGCCGGACGCGGTGGTTCCCTGACCTCGCGGAGGCGAGGAAAGCGAGCACGGCGATTGTGCCGGTCGGCTGGACCGGCTGACATTTAGACTGGAGGGCGCTTGGGAGGAGCTGCCCGCGAAAGGCAACAGGCGTTCCCGGCCGTCGGCATCCTGCCTCCGCGTGGATGACGGCCATTTCAATGTCACCGAAAACGGCAGAACTGCCAACAATGAGGAGGATGTCATGAAGAAGATCGTTGCCGCGCTCGCGGTACTTGCCGTCAGCGCGACGGTGCTGATGGCGCCCGCGCAGGCGCAGGACAAGAAATACACCATCGCGCTCATTCCAGGCCTCACCACCGACGGCTTCTACATCACCATGCGCAAGGGTGCCCAGGCGGCGGCCGATGCGCTCGGCGTGAACCTGGTCTTCCAGGGCGCTCCAGACTTCAACCCGGTCACCCAGGTGCCGGTGCTCGACGCGGTCATCGCCAAGAAGCCGGATGCGATCCTGATCGCGCCGACCGACAAGGTTCAACTGGTCGAGCCGCTGCGCAAGGCCAATGACGCCGGCATCCCGGTCATAACAGTCGATACTTTCATCGGCAGCGGCGTCTACCAGACGGGTGCCGGCGATGCCGATTTCCCGCTGGCCTACATTGCCTCGGACAATGTGCTGGGCGGCGAGATCGCCGCGCGCGCGCTGGCCACCGCCATCGGCGACAAGGGCAAGGTCTATGTGTCGAACGTCAAGCCCGGCATTTCGACCACCGACCAGCGCGAAGAGGGATTCAAGAAGGAGATGGCCAAGCATACGGGCATCACCGTGCTGGAGACCCAATTCAATGATGACGACGCCAACAAGGCTGCCTCGCAGCTGCAGGCTGTCTTCGCGCGCAATCCCGATCTCGTCGGCGTGTTCGGCGCCAATCTGTTCTCGGCCCTGGGTGCCGCCAACGGCGTCAAGCAGGCGGGCCAGACGGGCACCGTCAAGGTCGTTGCCTTCGATGCACCGACCAGCATCGTCGACAACATCAATACCGGCCTCGTGGATGTGGCAATCGCCCAGCATCCCGCCGAGATCGGCTATTTCGGGGTTGTTTCGGCCTATGCCCATCTGACCGGCCAGTCGATCCCGGTCGCGATCGGCACCGGCTTCACGATCATGGACAAGTCCAACATCGCGGACCCGAAAATCTCGAAGTATCTCTACTCCGAGTAGGTCCAGACGAGCTTGGCTCCTCCCGGTATCGCCGGGGGGAGCTCGTGCCGGGTCCCGCAAAAGGCGAGGCCTGTTTGAAGGCAGCCGCGCCGCGGAGTATTCATGACCTCGACATCACCAGCCCAGCCGGCCGAGAAGCATGTCGCGCCCCAGGCCGATCATGGCGATCCGGCCAGGACCCTGATCGGACGCATCGCCGAAGGGCGCGCCTGGTTGTTCCTCGCCGGCCTGATCATCTGTTTCGAGATATGGTCGAGGTTCGCCTTCGGCGCGACGTTCGTGCTCAACCCGTTCAACTTGCAGTCCATTGCGATCTTCGCGATAGCGCCGCTGCTGCTTGCGACCGGACAGACCTTCGTCATCATTTCGGGCGGCATCGATCTGTCGCTCGGCTTCATCATGGGGCTTGCCGCCGTCGTTGCCGCACATGCCACAAATCTGGCGGGCGCCGCCATTCCCTTGCCGCTGGCCATGCTGGCTGGCATCCTTGCGGCGGTGATCGTCGCCAGCTTGC
This sequence comes from Mesorhizobium sp. B2-3-13, assembly GCF_006442195.1. Classification (NCBI taxonomy): domain Bacteria; kingdom Pseudomonadati; phylum Pseudomonadota; class Alphaproteobacteria; order Hyphomicrobiales; family Phyllobacteriaceae; genus Mesorhizobium; species Mesorhizobium sp. B2-3-13. Next base: position 233,569 of record NZ_VFVQ01000002.1, on the reverse strand, counting down.
CCGGCGTCATCAATGGCCTCCTAATCTCGCGCCTCAGGGTGCCGCCGTTCATCGGAACGCTCGGCATGTTCGGCGTGGCGCGCGGTGTCGCCTTCCTGCTTGCCGGCGGCACGACTGTGCCGGTGCAGAATTCCTGGTTCGCGCTGCTCGGCAATGGCAAGTTCCACGGCGTGCCTTATTTGGTCATGATCGCTGCCGTTTTCGTCATCGCGATGCATTATCTGCTCGGCCAGACGCGGTTCGGCCAGCACAATTATGCCATCGGCGCCAATGTGCAGGCGGCGCGGCGTGCCGGTATCGACATCAGGGGCCACATATTGCGGCTCTATGTGCTGTCGGCGATGTGCGCCGGCCTTGGCGGGGCGCTCTACGCGGCGCGCTTCACCGCCGGCGCGGCACAAGCCGGCGAGCCGTTGCTGCTCGACAGCGTCGCTGCGGTGGTGATCGGCGGCGCCAGCCTGTTCGGAGGCTCCGGCACGATCTTGGGCACGGTCGCCGGCGCGCTGGTGATCGCGGTGATCCAGTACGGGCTGGTCTTCGTCAATGTCGAGCCGTTCTGGCAGTTCATCGCCGTCGGCGTCGTCATCATCATTTCCGTGCTCATAGACCAGGCGCAGCGCCGGTTCAGTGGAGGCCGCCAGGATGAATAGCACCAACGCGAACACCCCCTTGCTCGAAGTCCGCAACCTGTCCAAGCATTTCGGCGCCGTGCGTGCGCTCAGCGATTTCTCCATGGCCGTGCGGCCGGGCGAAGTGGTGGCGCTTGCCGGCGACAATGGTGCAGGCAAGACGACGCTGATCAAGGCGATCTCGGGCGTGTTCCAGCCGACAGGCGGCGAAATCCTGCTCGGTGGCCAGCCGGTGGCATTCGCTACGCCGCAGGAGGCGCGCGAAAAAGGCATCGAGACGATCTACCAGGATCTGGCCCTGGCCGACAATCTATCAATCGGCGCCAACATCTTCCTTGGCCGCGAACCGATGCGCAAGGCGTTCGGCTTTCTGCCGGTGCTCGACCGCAAGGCGATGGCCGACGCGGCCAGGGAGACGATGAAGCGGCTGGATTTCCACGTCAGCCGGATGAACGCCCCGGTCAGCAATTTCTCCGGCGGCCAGCGCCAGGCCGTCGCCATCGGCCGCGCCGTCTACTGGGACGCGCAGATCCTCATCATGGACGAACCGACGGCGGCATTGGGCGTGCCGGAGCAGCGCAAGGTGATTTCGCTGATCCACCAGCTCAAGGCGCAAGGACGCGGCGTGATCTTCATCTCGCATAATCTGCAGGATATCTTTGCGGTCTCGGATCGGATCGTCGTGCTGCGGCGCGGCGTCCAGGCCGGCGAGCGCAAGATTTCCGAGACCAACCATGATGAGGTCGTCCGGCTGATGGTCGGGGGTTAACGTGTGTCGATGTTCAGGCGATGCTACGGTTCTCGGCATCAGCCGCTTTGGGCTCAGCCAGAGCTGAACCTCAACGCATTCTTAGGACGATAAATTGCTTAGCCGGCATCTCGATTGGTTAGTACGATGTGGCAGCAGCCGGAGCCGCGGCCCGGCGTCCAGGTGATGTTGTCGAAGCGCACGCCGGTCGCCTCGAAGAGGCCGCGGTCGAAGGCGCCGGCGATGCGGCAGAGGGTCGCGAGCTTGTCGTCGCCGATACCAGCCTCGACCCAGGCATCCTTCAGCGGGCAGCGCTTGACCTTGAAGGCGATGCGGTCATCGCCGCGTTCGACATCGGTCGGGTACATCAGGCCGCCATCCGGGCTGACAGCCAGAAACGCCTCGCCGATTGCTGGCGCATCGTTGGGGCCGAAGGCGGCAAAAGCGGCCGCTGCAACCTCCCTACCACGCTGTTCGATGGTGCGGATCATGATCGCCTCGGCTCTTTCGGCGCCCACTTCGCCGGTGAGTTCGTCGAGGAACAGGCGATAGAGATCGGCCCGGTTGCGGAAGGCGGAATCGAGCTCGCGCGACAGTTTCTCGGCTCTGGCTTCGGGATCGGTCATGATGCGTCCTGTGTGGTCCTGTGTAATCTCGGGGCGGCTGCCACCAGCGCCTGGCCGATGGCCGATTGCGGTGCACCGATGACGGTTCGGGCACCACCGCTCTCGGCGATCCGACCGGCATCGAGAAGGATGACACGGTGGGCGACCGCCCGGACGACGCCGAGATCATGCGAAATTAAGAGATAGGCGATCCGTTCCTCGCGCTGCAGGTCGAGCAGCAGATTGAGGATCTGGCCGCGCACTGAAACATCGAGCGCCGATACCGCTTCGTCAAGCACGATCAGCGACGGTTTGGTGGCGATGGCGCGGGCAATCGCCACGCGCTGCCGCTGACCGCCGGAGATTTCGTGGATGGCGCGGGGCGCAAGATCGGCCGCCAGGCCGACCCGTTCCAGCAGGGCAGCGATGCGGCGCGGGCGCTCGGATCGCGAGGCGACGCCGTGGATGCGCAAGGGGTCGTCGAGGACGCGCGCCACCGTGGCGCGCGGATTGAAGGCGGCGAGCGGATCCTGGAACACCATCTGCAGGCGGGCGCGGCGCGCACGCAAGGCCGCGCCGCGCAAGGCAAGGAAATTATCGCCTTCGAATTCGATGCTTCCGCTATCCGGCTCGATCAGTCGCAGCACCAGCCGCGCGATTGTCGACTTGCCGCTGCCGGAAGGGCCTGCCAGCGCCAGCGTTTCGCCTGGCTCGATATGGAAGGAGACATCGTCCACCGCGGCGAGGGTCTTGCCGCCGCGACTATAGCGTTTGATGAGATTGGACACCATGAGCAGGCTCATGCATTCAGCCCGCTTCGGTTCAGCAACGGCTCGGCGTCGAGGCCGATATGGGCGTCGAGCAGCGCGCGTGTATAGGCTTGCGTCGGTGCGTTGACGATTTGCCCAGTGCCGCCGATTTCGATCAGTTCGCCGTGACGAAATACGGCGATGCGTCCGGCAAGCTCGGTGGCAAGCGCAATGTCATGGCTGATAAACAGCAGCGTCATGCCGTCCTCGGCCACCAGCCGTCGGATCAGAGCGACGATCTCGGCCTGCACGACGGTGTCAAGCGCGCTGGTCGCCTCGTCGGCGATCAGCAGTTTCGGCCCGGCAGCAATCGCGGCGGCAATGGCCACACGCTGCTTTTGACCGCCGGAGAGCTGGTGCGGGAAGGCGTGAATGGTGGAGTCAGGGTCGGGCAGGTGGACGCGTTCGAGCAGTGTCTCTGCCCTGGCATAAGATGCTGGCCAGCCGAGACCAAGATGGGTGCGCACCACTTCCGCGATTTGTTTGCCGACGGTCATCACCGGGTCGAGGCTGGCTGATGGGTCTTGGAAGACGAAGCCAATGTCGCGGCCGCCGAGGAGGGTATGGTTTGGCACGGAGGCAGACTTTCGCCCCCTGCGCCCTGCGAGGTCCCCCTCCGGCAGGACAGAGGGGGGTGCCTTGGCACCCAACGATGAAAGGGAGAACCACTCGATGCTCCCTTCTGCCCTGGCGGACTGCGGCAACAACCCCGCGATCGCCAGCGCCAGCGTGCTCTTGCCCGAACCACTCTCGCCGATGATCGCCAGCCGTTCGCCTGCCTGGACATTGAGAGTAATGTTCTTCAGCGCCGCGACCTCGCTGCCATCGCGGCGGTAGGTCACCGTCAGATCGCGGATCGACGCCAGCACCGTCACGACAGACCCCTGCGCACGGCCGTCGTCTCGACGATGCCTTCGCCGGCGAGATAGACGCCCAATACCGTCAGCACCAGCGCAATGCCCGGGACGATCGAGAGGAACGGCGCGGTGCGCAAGACAGCGCGCCCTTCCGCGATCATTCCACCCCAGGTGACGCGGTTGGGATCGCCGAGGCCAAGGAAGGACAGGGCCGCTTCAGTGAGGATCGCGGCGGCGACTATGACCGACGACATCGCCAGCACCGGCGGCAAGGCATTGGGCAGCACTTCGCGAAAGGCGATCTCCAGCGGACTCATGCCGATGACGCGGGCACCGGCGACATAGTCGCGCTCACGGATCGACAGCACTTCCGCGCGCGCAATGCGCGCTGGCCCGGTCCAGGTGCCGAGTGCTATCGCCACGACGACGACGCCGAGCGAGGGGCCAACCACGCTGACGAAGGCCAGTGCCAGCAGGAAGCCAGGTACGGTCTGGAACGCGTCGGTGATGCGCATCAGCACGTCGTCGACGAGGCCGCCGGCAAAGCCGGCCAGCGTGCCGACGATAGCGCCGATGACGAGGGCCGCGGCGGCCGCGGCAAGGCCGACAGCAAGCGAGGTACGGGCGCCATGGAACAGTTCGGCCAGTACGTCGCGGCCGAGCCGGTCGGTGCCGAGCGGCAGCGGCCAATCCTGGAATGGCGGCAGCAGCGCGGGGCCGGCAATCGCTTGCGGGTCCCCGGGAAACAGCAGCGAGGCCGACAGCGCCATGGCAAACAGCACCGTCAAAAGAATAGTGCCGGCAACCGCTTCGGGCGTGCGCAAGAAACGGCGCAGACGGTTCATGCGCCCGCCTCACTGGCGCCGACGCGTGGATCGAGAAAGGCATAGGCGATGTCGACAAGAAGGTTGATGAGGATGACCAGCAATGCGCTTGTGAGGATGATGCCAAGCAGCAAGGGGGTGTCGCGCGCGGCCACCGCTTCCTGCGCCAGCCGGCCGAGGCCGGGCACGGCAAAGACGCTCTCGATGACGACGCTGCCCCCCAGCATCTGCGCCGATTGCAGGCCGAGCATGGTGACCAGCGGCAGCAGTGCGTTGCGGGCGACATGGGCGAGCACGATGCGGCGGCGCGATAGCCCCCTGGCGCGGGCGGCCAGCACAAAATCCTGGCGCCAGACCTCGGCCATGCCGGCGCGCATCATGCGCAGATAAAGCGCCAGATAGATGAAGCCGAGTGCGGAAACCGGCAGCACCAGATGGATAGCTATGTCGGCGGCGCGGTCCAGACCGGTCTTGTCCGAGGCCAGCGTCTCGACGCCGCCGACCGGCAGCCAGCGCAGGTCGACGGCGAAGATTACGATCAGCACCAGGCCGAGCCAGAAGCCGGGCACCGCGTAGAGCGCCAGCGAGGCGACGGAGAGAAAACGGTCACGCAAACCGCCGGGCGTTGCGCCGGCATAGATGCCGAGCGTCGAGCCGAGGCCGAAGGAGAGCGCGGTGGCGCTGACCATCAGGATGAGCGTGGTCGGCAAGCGCTCGAGGATGACGTCGCGGATCGGCCTGGAGAAGGTGACGGACTGGCCGAGGTCGAGATGCAGCAATGCCCAGAGATAGTTGGCGAGCCGCGTCAACTCCGACTGGTCAAGGCCCCAGCGGTGGCGCAAGAGCTCGATCATGCCGGCATCGCCGCCGGTCGAGACGATGTAGGCGTCGACTGCATCACCCGGGGCGGCTTCGAGCAAAAGGAAAGTGCCGATGACGACGATCAGCAGTACGAAAATGCTGCCGACGAGGCGACGGCGGAGGAGGACCAGGGCACGGGTCATGGCAACAGGGCGCCGGTTGCAGACGCTAGAGGTCGCGCCCTACGGCGCCCCCCTCTGTCCTGCTGGACAGTCCGGCAGGACCGAGGGGGGCGCGAAGGAACTCTCATTCTCCGGAGCTGAGCACCCCGACAGGCAATCCGCAAGGAAGATCAGCCTGCCAAATATGTGTCCGCCCAGTTCGAAACCGCCCAGCGCGGGTTGTTGGCGATGTTGCCGACCTTGTCACTGGCGACGCTGATAAAACTCCATTCGGCGACGTTGATCAGCGGCAGGTCGGCCGCGACCTGCTTCTGGAACTCCTTGTAGAGGTCGGTGCGCGCCGTGGTGTCGAGCGTTTCGGAGGCCTTGGTGATCAGCGCGTCGAGCGCATCGTTCTTGTAGCCGCCTTGGTTGGAGAACGGCACGCCATCGGGAATGCCGCTCTGCACCAGGATGGTGGTCGAGATGGCCGGATCGCCCCGGAAGACCGGCGGGCCGACCGCGAGGTCGAAGGCGTGGTCGGTGTAGACCGCCTTGATGTGCGCCGCCGAGTCGTTGTTGACCAGTTGCGCGTCGATGCCTATTGCCGCGAGCGCCTGGCGCAAATAATCGCCGAACTGTTTTGTCTCGTTGAAATAGGGGGCCGGCAAGAGCTTGAGCGAGAAGCGGTTGCCGTCAGCGCCTTTCTTGTAACCGGCTTCATCGAGCAGCGCGTTGGCCTTGGCGACGTCGAAGGCATAAGTCGGCACGTCGGCGGTGTAGAATTGCGGATCGTTCTTCGGCACCGGGCCGGTGGCGGTGGCAGCATAGCCGAGGAACACCGTCTTGACGACGAAATCCTTGTCGATGGCATGCGCGATGGCCTGGCGCACCTTGACGTCGGCCAGTTCCTTGCGGCGATGGTTGATTTCGACCACGAGTTGGTAGGTCAGGCCCTCATAACCCTTGGTGATGACCTTCAGGCCAGGAACCTTGGAGATGCGGTCGAGGTCGGCCAGTGGCACGGCGGAGAAAGCCGCGAGCTGGATTTCCTCGGCTTCGAGCGCGGCAGCGGCCGAGGTACGGTCGGGCAGGACCTGATAAATGATTTCGTCGAGATATGGCTCGTCCTTGCCCCAGTAATCGGTGTTCTTCGTCAGCCGGTAATACTGGCCGGCCTTGTACTCGCCGAACTTGAACGGCCCGGTGCCGATGGGTGCGTTGTTGGCCGGGTTGTCCTCGATCTTGCCGACTTCGTAGACGTGCTTCGGCACGACGCTCGACAGTGCCGGCAAGGCGTTTCGGATCAGCTGGAACGGCGTCGGCTTGGCGAATTTGAACACTGCGGTCAGATCGTCTGGTGTGTCGACCGCGCTGAGGTCCTTGAACACCGTGCGGCCGAGATTCTGCAGCGGCTTCCAGATCTGCAGCGCCGAGAAGGCGACGTCGGCCGAGGTGAACGGCTTGCCGTCATGCCATTTGACTCCTTCGCGCAGCTTGAACGTCGCCGACAACCCGTCGGCGGCCCCTTCCCAGCTCACCGCCAGCCGAGGTGCAAGCCCATCCTTGCCGTCGAAGGAGGCTTCGGCCAGCGTCTCGACGATCTTGCTGGAGATGAAGAAGACGCCGTTGGAGGCGACGATCGCCGGATTGAGATTGCGTGGCTCGGAATCGGCGGCAAGCACGAGCCGGCCGCCCTTCTTCGGCGTCTGTGCCCAGCTTGATGTCGGCATGGCCGTGGAGGCCAGCAGTATTGCCGAGCCGGTAAGCATGGTGCGCCTGGAAATGGTGAAACCTGACATGATCGAACTCCGTCCTCTCCGCGACCGGGCGCGACAACACCCCTCGAACGCCGGCGCGTGCATCGGCATTCTTGCGGCGGGATTATGAGCCTTGCCGAGGGTTTCGCCAGAGATGGAATTGGCGCATCCTTGCTTGGCTTTGAAATTTTCGTCCGCTGGACCAGTTAGCACAAGTCCATTCAATTCGGCTGTCTGGTAGGACCAGATCTGCGGATATATGGACAAATGACGCTTGGTGATCGTCCGGGCGTTGCGTCATAAACATTCTGGCTAGACCACAGTGAGAAAAATGGTGCAGATTTGATCGCGAGCCGGCGGATCGAGTGCGAAACAGCACCGATCCCGGGCAATTCAGGGAGAGAGTGATGAACATTGCGCCGGGCAAGAGTGCCGTCAGCAATATCCCGTTCGACCAGACGAGGGTCGACCGGCTTATGGAGGAGGCCGGCATCGACGTGCTGCTTGCGACCTCCAAGCACAACACGCAGTATCTGTTGGGCGGCTACAAGTTCATCTTCTTCGCCGCCATGGATGCGATCGGTCACAGCCGCTACCTGCCAATCGTCGTCTACGAGAAGGGCGGGCCGGACCATGCGGCCTATGTCGGCAACCGCATGGAGGGCGGCGAGCACCAGAACCATCCGTTCTGGACGCCGACGCTGCATGCCGCCTGCTGGGGCACGCTCGATGCCGCCAATCTCGCGGTCGAGCATGTCAGGAAGATCGGCAAGGACGGTGCCCGCTTCGGCATCGAACCCGGTTTCCTGCCATCGGACGCCTATGCGCTGATCCGCAAGGCGCTGCCGGACGCCCAGCTGATCGATGCGACCGACATGCTGGAGCGCATGCGCGCCATCAAGACTGACGCCGAGCTCGAAAAGCTGCGCACCGCCTCCGAATTGATCACGGATTCCATGCTGGCGACCATCGCCTGGGCGCACGAGGGCACGACAAAGAGCGAGATCATCGAGCAGCTCCGGCGCGAGGAGACCAATCGCGGCGCGCATTTCGAATATTGCCTGCTTACGCTGGGCTCCAGCCACAACCGCGCTTCGTCAAGCCAGGCGTGGAAGAACGGCGAGGTGCTGTCGATCGATTCCGGCGGTAATTATCACGGCTATATAGGCGACCTCTGCAGGATGGGCATTCTGGGCGAACCGGACGCGGAGCTGGAAGATCTGCTGGCCGAGGTCGAGGCCGTGCAGCAGGCGGCCTTCTCGAAGGTGAGGGCAGGTGTGCTGGGCGGCGACATGATTGCTCACGCCGAGGGTGTGCTGAAGACATCCAAGGTCGCGCCCTACACGGATTTCTTCGCCCACGGCATGGGCCTGATCACGCATGAGGCGCCGTTCCTGATGACCAACCATCCGGTGACTTATGAAGGCACTTATGCCGCCAAGCCGCTGGAGAAAAACATGGTGCTGTCGGTGGAGACCACCATGCTTCACCCGACGCGCGGCTTCATCAAGCTGGAGGATACGGTGGCGGTGACGGATGCTGGTTATGTGATGTTCGGTGATCGGGGCAGGGGCTGGAACAAGGGTGGTACGGCCTGATTGGATTGAGGTGCGCTGCCCCTCATCCGGCTGCCGCCACCTTCTCCCGTATAGGGGCTGGCAGAAGGGAGCTGTCGCAACCTCCGCGCTCGTCCTGCACCGTTGAAAATTGACGAAAGCATCGGTGTAGCGTCCTTCTCACCGTCACTTTACGGGGAGAAATGTCCGGCAGGACAATGAGGGGCGGCGCCGCCCCGAGCAGATCATCACTGTCCCGCCGGGATCAGCCTGAAATCCGGCAATTCACGCAACCCAAGCTCCGGTCCCGCCGGCGCATAAACCACGAAGAGCTGCATAGGCCCGTCACCAGTGTTGAGCGTCGAGTGGAATCGGCTTTCCGGCACATAGATGGTGCAGCCGGGGCCGACATTCTCGACCACCGGATTGCCCTTCTCGTCCTCGACCATCTGTTCGCCATGGCCCGAGATGACGAAGATGATTTCCTCGGCGCCCGGATGGTTATGGCGGGTATGGCCCTTGCCCGAGGGCAGGTCGACGACGCCGCCGGAAAAGCGGGTCGCGCCATTCACTTCGGGCGCAACGGTCAGGGACAATTTCCCCCAGTCGAAACCGAAGGCGCTGACGTCCTTCGGGTAGACAAACACCTTGCTCTTGTCGGCCATCTCTCATCATCCCTTTTTTTTCTTGGCGGTCTTCTCGCCGCCGAGCGCCTTAAAATCCGCTGTCTGCCTGGCGATCGCGGCTTCCGCGGGCAGCCGTTCCATCGAGCTCGCGCCATAAAAGCCGTGCAGGCCTTTGGCATGGGAGAGGATGTAGCGCGCATCGTCGGGCATTGAGATTGGGCCGCCATGGCAAAGCAGGATGACATCCTTGCGTACCGAGCGCGCGGCCTCGGCAATGGCGTCGATGACAACGACGCAGTCGTCGAGCGACTTGGCCGAGGTGGCGCCGATCGAGCCGCCAGTCGTCACACCCATATGGGCAACGACGATGTCGGCTCCGGCCTTGGCCATGGCGCGGGCTTCTTCGGGGGTGAAGACATAGGGCGTGGTCAAGAGATCGAGCTTGTGCGCCTCGGCGATCATGTCGACCTCGAGGCCGAAGCCCATGCCGGTCTCCTCGAAGCTCTGCCGCATGGTGCCGTCGAAGAGACCGATGGTCGGGAAATTCTGCACGCCGGAAAAGCCCATCGTCTTCAGTTCCGCCAGCAGCAGCGGCATGATGACGAAGGGATCGGTGCCGTTGACGCCGGCCAGCACGGGCGTGCGTCTGACCACCGGCAAGACCTCATAGGCCATCTCCTTGACGATCTCGTTGGCATTGCCATAGGCGAGCAGGCCCGCGGCCGAGCCACGTCCGGCCATGCGGTAGCGGCCGGAATTATAGATGATGATGAGGTCGATGCCGCCGGCTTCCTCTGCCTTGGCCGACAGGCCGGTGCCGGCACCGCCGCCGACGATCGGCACGCCCTTGTCGATCATTCCCCGGAATTTCTTCAATATGTCCTTGCGCGGTATGGCTGGCATGTCTGGGGCTCACTGTCTGGCGATATCGAGAAAGGCAGCGACCGCGGCCCTGGCGAATTCGGGATCGTTGATGTGCAGCGGCAGGCGGGTGACGCGGCGCGTCGCAGCCGGCCTGATGGTGCGCTCGATGGCGTCGAACAGGACGGCATCGGCTTCCGGATCGAAGAAGGCGCCGCCTTCGATATCGAGTGCGGAGACGCCTTTTTCCGGGATCAGGAAATGCACTGGACCTTCGCAATGGGCGAGCCTGGTACCAATCCATTCGCCGATCGCGCGGCACTCCTGTGCGGTCGTGCGCATCAGGGTGACGTTCGGGTTGTGCTCATAGAACAGCCGGCCGCGATAGCGCTCCGGAATGGTCGAAGGCGCCCAGAAGTTGACCATGTCGAGCGCGCCCACCGAACCGACATAGGGCAGGCCGGTGCGGGCGATGGCACCGAAACGATCCTGCGTCGCCGGCAGCACGCCATTGAACAGCAGGTCGCAGACCTCCGTTGTGGTGATGTCGATGACACCCGACAGCAGGCCGCTGTCGGCCAATTTCTCCATGCTGCGGCCGCCGGTGCCGGTGGCATGGAAGACCATGCAGTCGTAGATGTCGCGCAATTGATCGGCGATTGCGGTCACGCAAGGCGTGGTGACGCCGAACATGGTAAGGCCGATCGATGCTTTGCCGTCCGCTGCCGTCGCCGGATTGCCTGCCATGCCCGCTATCGCCTGGGCGGCGTTGTGCAGGACGACACGAGACAGCTGGTTGAGGCCAGCCATGTCCGTCACCGATGGCATCATGATGATGTCGGATACGTCCACATAGGGAGCGGTGTCGCCCGAAGCGAGCGTCGAGACCATGATCTTGGGCAGGCCGAGCGGCAGCGCGCGCATGCCCGCGGTGATGATCGAGGTGCCGCCACCACCGCCAATGCCGACCACACCTGATATGTCGGTGCACGACTGGACAAAACGCGTGAATGCCCCAGCCATCGCCGCAACCGATCTGCCGCGGTCGTTGATGCCGAGCACCGCACCGCGGCCATCGGGGTGACAGGCGGCGACCTCCTCAGCCGAGACGTCGACCGGCACGGTCGCGCCTCGCGTGCCGATATCGACACGGCAAACGACGGCGCCCGTGGCTGCGATCGCATCTGCGAGGAAGCCGAGTTCCTCGCCCTTGGTATCGGCCGTGCCCACCACATAGACGCGCTTCATCTGCGCCCCCCTGTGCTGGCTGGCCCAAAGGTGGTGATGCTCAGCAGATGAAAGCTTTGTGCGCCATAAAGCGTCAACATAGCCACTCCAGGATAGGGGCTGCCATTGCAATTTTTTGAGACGCGCGTATCGTATTGGTATGAGTGTCTCACGTCAACAACCCGCAACGAACGAAGACACCGGTGAGAGAGCCGAACGCGGACCCCGCGCGCGTACGAAACGGCTGATGCTGGAGACGGCGACAAGGCTGATGCAGGCGGGGGCGACGCCCTCGGTCAGCGAGGTGGCGGAGGCGGCCGAGGTTTCCCGCGCCACCGCCTATCGCTATTTCCCGAGCCAGGCAGCCTTGGTGCAGGCGGTCGTCGACGAGGGACTCGGGCCGATCCTCACCTGGAAATCCACCGCCGCCGACGCCGAGCGCCGGGTCGCAGAACTGTTCGATACGGCCATGCCGCGCATCGAGGCCTTCGAGGCGACATTCAAGGCAGCGTTGAAGCTCTCGCTCGATCAATGGGCGCGACGCCAGGCGGGTACGCTGGGCGGCGAGCCTGCCTTCACGCGCGGCCATCGCGTCGAATTGCTGAAAGAGGCGCTCGCGCCGCTCAAGGGCCGCTTGCCGCCGCGCGACTTCAAGCGGCTGGCGCAGGCGCTGTCGCTCATCTTCGGCGTGGAGGTGCTGATCGTGCTCAAGGATATATGGGGGCTGGACAGCCCCCGGACGATGTCGGTCGCGCAATGGGCGGCGAGTGCGTTGGTGCGCGCGGCGATCGCGGAGTCGGCCACCGATACGCCTGGGATGACGCTGGCGACGACATAGGAATAGCGCTAATCTGGTTCTACCAGATTAGCGCGTCGACCACTCATAATACCCGCCATGCAAAAGTCCGCACAAGGCCAAAGCATATCAACGAGTAGGAAAATACAGGGAAAACAGTTGGATAAGTCTGAAATTCGACGGCTTTGGCAGGCATCGTTGCGCAAGAAAGGGCTTGACGGGCATTCATAATTGGTAATACCAGATTTGGAAAGAAAAGCGGATCGAAAGTGAGGGCTGCGACCCATTTCCGGACAGAGCGAGGAGGCTCCGAATTTCGGAAAGCGCGACCACCGGAGGAACTACCAGGGCCAGCTCCGTCGCCGGCTCGCAAGACAAGGTAGAATGCGCACAAGGGAGGAAATCATTATGCGCAAGTTAGTGACCAGCGTGCTTGCTGGTATCGGCTTAACGCTTGCCTGCGGAACATCCGTCTACGCGCAGGAAAAGTCGCTCACCATCTTCTGGGCGGAGTGGGATCCGGCCAATTACCTGCAGGAACTCGGCAACGAGTACGAGAAGGAAACCGGCGTCAAGATCACGGTGGAGACTACGCCCTGGTCCGACTTCCAGACCAAGGCCTTCACCGAGTTCAACGCCCATGGCGACGCCTATGACCTAGTCGTTGGCGACTCGCAGTGGCTCGGCGCCGGTTCCACCGGCGGCCACTATGTCGACCTGACCGACTTTTTCAAGAAGCATGATCTTGGCAACGTCATGGCACCGGCGACGGTGAAATACTATGCCGAGTATCCCGGCAACAGCGGCAAATACTGGGCGATCCCGCTCGAGGGCGATGCCGTCGGCTGGTCCTATCGCAAGGACTGGTTCGAGGATCCGAAGGAGAAGGAAGCCTTCAAGGCCAAGTACGGCTACGACCTCGACGTGCCGAAGGACTTCAAGGCGCTGCGCGACATCGCCGAGTTCTTCCACCGGCCGGATCAGAAGAGATACGGCATCGCCATCTACACCGACAATTCCTACGACGCGATGGCGATGGGCTTCGAGAACGCGCTGTTCTCCTATGGCGGTGAGTTGGGCGACTACACGACCTACAAGGTCGATGGTCACATCAACTCCGACAAGGCGGTGGCCGCGCTCGATGCCTATAAGGAACTCTACAAGTTCACGCCTCCGGGTTGGGCCAAATCGTTCTTCGTCGAGGACAACCAGGCAATCACGGAAAACCTGGCCGCGATGAGCATGAACTTCTTCGCGTTCTTCCCGTCGCTGATCAACGAAGCGTCGAACCCGAATGCCAAGAACACCGGCTTCTTCGCCAACCCTCCCGGTCCCAATGGCGACCAGTTCGCCGCGCTCGGCGGGCAAGGTATCTCCGTCATCTCGTACTCGCAGAAGCAGGAAGAGGCGATGAAGTTCCTCGAATGGTTCATCAAGGACGAGACCCAGAAGAAGTGGGCGGCCCTTGGCGGCTATACCTGCAGCCAGGCAGTGCTCAAGTCGCCTGAGTTCCAGAACGCCACGCCCTACAACAAGGCCTTCTACGAGACCATGTTCAAGGTGAAGGACTTCTGGGCGGTGCCGGAATATGCCGAACTGCTGCAGCAACTGAACCAGCGCGTCTATCCCTACATAATCGGCGGCAGTGGCACCGCCAAGGAAACGCTGGACGCCTTGGCTGGAGACTGGAACGCGACCTTCAAGAAATACGGCCGCGGCCAATAATTATTCATGTCCCGCGGAGGGGGCGGTGTCGCCTCCTCCGTTTCTTTTTCTTGAACCGGGAGCAGGGTCTTGGCGACCACGATGATCACCACCCTCGACAGATCCTCGCGTGCCGCGGCGCGCGGCCTGAGCGATATTTCCATCCGCAATCTCTTCATCATCCCGACGGTTCTGTTCCTGATCGTCTTCAACATTTTCCCGCTGATCTACTCGCTCGGCTATTCCTTCACCGACTTCCGCGCGTCGACCAACGCGCCGGCGAATTTCGTCGGGCTGCAGAACTATCGCGACCTGCTCAACGACCCCTATGTCTGGTCGAACTTCGCCATCACGGCGAAATACGTGATTGTCTCGGTCGTCGGACAGTTGCTCGTCGGCTTCGGCGTGGCGATGCTGCTCAACCGGGATATTCCGCTCAAGGGTCTTATCACCACACTGCTGCTGCTGCCGATGATGCTGTCGATGGCGGTCGTCGGGCTGTTCTGGAAATTGCTTTACGACCCGTCATGGGGGGTCATCAACTATGCGCTCGGGCTCGGCAATTTCGAGTGGCTGGCCGACCCCAAGATGGCGCTTTACGCCGTCGCGCTGACCGACATCTGGATGTGGTCACCCTTCGTCATGCTGCTGTCGTTGGCCGGCCTGTCGGCGGTGCCGAAGCATCTCTACGAAGCCGCCGCGATCGACCGCGCCGGGCCGTTCTACACCTTCTTCCGTATCACGCTGCCGCTGGTCGCGCCGATCCTGATGATCGCGGTCATTTTCCGCACCATGGAAGCGTTCAAGACCTTCGACCTTGCCTACATCCTGACCAGCCAGCCGACGGCCGAGCTGATCTCGATCCGGCTCTACAAGATGGCGTTCCAGGAATGGCAGACCGGGCGCTCCTGCGCGATGGCCTACATCGTGCTGATCATGGTGCTGGCGATCACCAACATCTATGTCAAATACCTCAACAAGGTGAAGGAGCGCTGAGATGGCCGCCGTCCGCACTTCTTCCGAAATCACCTTCAACCGCGTCGCCATCGTCGCCGTGCTGCTGGTGACGATAATATTCCTGGCGCCGATCTACTGGATCGCATCAACGGCGTTCAAGCCGCGCAATCTTGCCACGACCATTCCGCCGACCGTGGTCTTTCAGCCGGAGATATCGCCCTTTGTGAAGCTGTTCACCAAGCGATCTCAATTGCGCAGTCCGCCGTCGCCGGAAGAGTACGCGGCGGCCCCATGGTGGGAGCGCGTCGTCTTCGACGGTGGCGAAAAGATCGTGCGCGACGGCAAGGGCCAGGTGCAGTGGTCCGGCTATCCGAGCCGCTTTCTGAACTCGCTGATCATCGCCATCACATCGACGGTGCTGGCGGTCGGCATGGGCACGTTCACCGCCTATGGGTTCTCGCGCTTCAAGGTGAAGGGAGAGGCGGACCTGCTCTTCTTCATCCTGTCGACACGCATGTTGCCACCCGTGGTGGTGGCGATCCCGATGTTCCTGATGTACCGCGCGGTCGGCCTCAACGATACCCACATCGGGCTGATCATCCTCTACACCGCCTTCAACCTGTCCTTCTCGGTGTGGCTGATGAAGGGTTTCATGGATGAAATCCCGAAGGAATATGAGGAGGCGGCACTGGTCGATGGTTACACCCGCATGGAAGCCTTCTTCAAGATCGTGCTGCCGGAGGCCGCCACCGGCATCGCCGCCACCGCCGTCTTCTGCTTCATCACGGCGTGGAACGAATATGCCTTCGCCCTGATCATGACCAACCGCCGCGCCCAGACCGCACCGCCGTTCATTCCCAGCCAGGTCGGCTCCGGCCTGCCGGACTGGACGGTGATCGCCGCCGGAACCTTCCTGTTCCTGCTGCCGGTCGCCATCTTCACCTTCCTGCTCCGCAATCATCTCTTGCGCGGCATGTCCTTCGGAGCAATCCGCAAATGAGCTTTCGCGCCATCAATCAGAAATATCTGGAACCGGGTTCGCAAATACTCATGGTGCTCGGCATCGTGGCCCTCTGCCAGCCCTGGAACATGCTGCTGCACGCCTATGGCCTGACCATCATCCTGATCGGGCTGATCGGCTTCAACATCACCTCGAAGATCGCACCCGAGGAACAGGCCGGCACCGGCCATGGCGCGGATGCGCGAAATCCGGGAGCACAGCATTGACCCAGATCGAGCTTCGCGGCGTCCAGAAATTCTTCGGTGCCGTCCAGGTCATCAAGGACCTCAACCTCAAGATCGCGGACAATGAGTTCATCGTGCTGCTCGGCCAGTCCGGCTGCGGCAAGACGACGACGTTGCGCGCCATCGCCGGGCTGGAAACCATCGATGAGGGGGATATCCTCATCGATGGCAAACCGGTCCAGCATTTGAAGGCGGCCGACCGCGATATCGCCATGGTGTTCCAGTCGTTTTCGCTCTACCCGCATATGAGCGTCTACGAGAACATCGCCTTTCCACTCCGCGCCACGCGCAAGAGCAAAAGCGAAATCGACCAGGAAGTACGTTCGGTCGCCAAAACGCTGCAAATCTTGGACCTGTTGGCCAAGAAACCGTCGGCGCTCTCAGGCGGCGACATGCAGCGCGTCGCCATCGGCCGGGCGCTGGTGCGGCGGCCGAAGGCGATGCTGATGGATGAGCCGATCGGTGCGCTTGACGCCAAGCTGCGCGAGGAGATGCGGGCCGAGATCAAGCGGCTGCACATCAAGCAGGGCTCGACCACCATCTATGTCACGCACGATCAGATCGAGGCGATGAGCCTGGCGGACCGCATCGTCATCATGCATGAGGGGGTGCTGCAGCAGGTGGGAACGCCCGACGAGGTCTATTCGCGTCCGGCCAACCTGTTCGTGGCCCAGTTCGTCGGCAGCCCGGTGATGAACGTCGCCGACGCGGCGGTCGCCGAGACGGCGTCTTCCGTTTCGGTCTCGGTCGGTGGAGCGGCTTCCGGCTTCGAGTTTCCCCGCACATTGCTGTCGAAGCTCAATGGCCATGCCAGTGGCAGCCTGGCGCTCGGCATTCGGCCCGAAGGGGTGCTCATTCGCCGTGACGCGGCCGATGGCTTCATGGCCGTCGAGACGCAGATCGTCGAACCGCTCGGCTCCTTCGACATCGTCGACCTCAAGGTCGGCTCCAAGATGCTGCGTGCCCGCACCAAGAGTGGCTACATTTCAGGTCCCGGCGAAAAGGTCTTTGCCAGGATCGATCCGACGCAGGCGCATTTCTTCGACAAGTCAAGCGGCAAGTCGCTTGAGGTGAGGCTCTGATGGCCCATATCCAGCTCAAGAACATCTCCAAGACTTTCGGCAACCACACGGCCTTGACCGGGCTCGACCTCGACATCGCCGATGGCGAATTCTTTGTCTTGCTCGGCGAAACGGGCGCCGGCAAGACGACGACGCTGCGTCTGATCGCCGGCCTGGAGAAGCCGAGCGAGGGGCAGGTCTTCATCGATGGGGTCGACGTTGCCGACTGGGGCGCGGCCGAGCGCGACGTGGCGCTGGTGCTGCAGCAATACTCGCTTTATCCGCGTTACACGGTGCGCGAGAATCTCGAATTTCCGCTGAAGCCGAAGATCCGCCGTCTGCCGGACGCCGAGATCAAGGACCGCGTCGACCGCGCCGCCCGCACGCTGCGGATCGAGCACCTGCTCGACCGCAAGACCGACCGGCTATCCGGCGGCGAGATGCAGCGCGTCTCCATCGGCCGCGCCATCGTGCGCAAGCCGCGCGTGTTCCTGATGGACGAGCCGCTGTCGGCGCTCGACGCCAAATTGCGCGAGGCGCTGCGCACCGAGTTGAAGAACCTGCAGATACAGCTCGGCGCCACCTTCCTGTTCGTCACCCACGACCAGATCGAGGCGATGTCGATGGGCGACAAAGTCGGCGTGCTCAACCACGGCCGCATCATCCAGACCGGCACGCCGCACGAGATCTACAACAATCCGCGCGACACCTATGTAGCGAGCTTCGTCGGCTCGCCGCCGATGAACCTGATCGACGGCAGGTTGGTGAACGGCCGGGCGGTGATGGCGCCGTTGAATTTCGAACTGCCTTTTGCGGGGGCGGCTAAAATCTTTGCGGGGGCTGGGGCGAGTGGGGCGACCGACGGTCGCCCGCTCGTCTTCGGCATCCGTCCGGAGGATGTCTATCTGGAAAGCGGCGCACCGGTCGAGGCGCGTGTCCACGACGTCGAGAACCATGGCGTGGAAAAGATCCTGACGCTGCGGGTCGGCGATACGACACTGCGCGCCACGGTGCCGGCCAGGACCGACGTCGCGATCGAGCAACCGGTGCGCTTTGCATGGAACCCCGACAAGGTGGTGCTGTTCGACAAGGGCAGTGGGGTCAGCCTGCGGCACGCGTCATAAGCGCGGCTATTTTGGCAGATAGGTTTCGTATGGCGTGTCGTTGATCAACAGGATCACGCATTCCGTCTCCGACAGGCAGGCGTCGTCATGCATCTCGTTGGCCTTTTGCGTCCAGTAGGAACCAGGTGGCAGTTCGACCTTGGTCGCCTCACCGCCTTCCATCTGCCAGTGCGCCCATAGACCCTGGATGACTACGGCGCGATAGTCGGCGGTGTGCGCGTGAACAGGAGCGCGCCAGTTGCCCGGGACTTTCAGCAAGGTGCCGGCAGGCCCCTTGGCCCTTTCGCCCCACAGTGGTCCCAGGCGCTGCGGCTGGTCCGGCGCCTCGGCGACGTAAGGGATCTTGCCTGCCGGCAGATAGCTATCCTCGAGGGCAAAGGCGCGTCCGGGAATGACCGACAGGACACCAAGCGCCAGCAGTGCGAAATGATTGGCCATGGGATTTCCTCCACGGACCAGATTATCCGCCGGAAGCCGGCCGGCAATGACGCTGCGTCCAAAAGACCTGGCAATTCCTCCAGCCGGGAAGGATTGGAGCGATTTCGTTGCCTGACGTCAGGACGGGTCGTCGCCGGCACCAATGTGGCGCAGATGGCTCGGCGCCACGCCCATCACCCGCTTGAAGGCGCGGCTGAAGGATGCTTCCGAATCATAACCCAGTTTCGCCGCCGCCACCGATACCCTCATGCCATCGCGGGCCAACCATTGCCTGGCTTGGTGCATGCGCACGCGCAGCACATATTTGGCCGGCGTCTCTCCGACCACTGTGGCGAAGCGCTGGGCAAAGGCGGAGCGCGAGGCTCCCATCATCCGCGCCAGCGCCTCGACGCTCCAATCGCGATCCGGCTGCAGGTGGATGGCTGCCAGCACTTTGCCGACGTCGGGATTGCGGACGGCGGCGATCCAGCCGGTGGCATCGCCACAGCCGTTCTCCACCCAGGAGCGGATGATCGTGGCGGCGAGCACATCGGCAAGGCGGGCAAGGATTCCGCCGGAGCCGACCCGGTCCATCGTCACCTCGCCGGCCATCGCGTCGAGCAGATGCTGAATACCCGGCGCGTTCGCCATCAACTTATGCGCCTGCATCAGGTTTGGCATCATGTCGAGCAGCGGGTGCGAGCCGTCGAGATTGAAATGCATGCTGCCGCAAAACAGCAACGTCTTGGGCCCACCGCACTCGTTGGAGACGTCGTAGATGTTCTCGCACACCGGTTCGATCGTGTAGCGGCCGATCGGCACCGGGGGCACGCCGGGCGCGCTGGCCAGGACATGCGCGTCGCCGCGCGGGATCAGAAGCGCGTCGCCTACGGAGAGTTCGATCCACTCCCTGGCCGGCGAGAACAGCCAGCAACCCTGCTGGCCGATGAAATGAAACCGCGCCGCCTTCTGTGCGGGGAAGGAAACGGCCCAGGGCTCGCCCAACACGCAGCGGCCATAGTCGACGCCGTCGAGCCGTAATCCGCGCAGCATGTCGGTCAGCGGATCACCAGAAGTCGGCAGCGTCATTTTGGACGAATTGTAATTCATCCTGGTGTTTCTAGCATGGAAACTCCAACCCGTCACTCCCACGTTGCGCTGCAGCCAAATGCTGCGCTGCAAACAAACGGAAGACCGGCCGCATAGCCAAGCCATGGCGGCAAGGCGTGTAACGGTAGCCCGAGCCGGTTCGTTTCTATGTGGCGCTGCAAACATCGGAGACTGACCATGGCCGACCCCGCGACAGGCGCCATTGACGCCGCACTTCTGAACCCCGCAGAATCCGATGAACGAACCGAGCCCGCATGGGGCGCCGTGGTCTCGCTCGCCCTTGGCGTTTTCGGTCTGGTCACCGCCGAATTCCTGCCCGCCAGCCTTTTGACGCCGATGGCGCGCGATCTGGGCGTAAGCGAAGGCGTGGCAGGGCAGGCGGTGACGGCAACCGCCATCGTCGGCGCCATCGCCGCCCCCACCATGGCCATCATCACAAGGCGCATGGACCGCAGGCTGGTGATGTGGATGTTGACGATGTTCCTCATCCTGTCCAATCTTCTCGCCACCTTTGCCTCGTCGCTATCCATGCTTCTGCTTGCCCGTGTCGTGCTCGGCGTGGCCCTTGGCGGCTTCTGGGCAATGTCGGCGGCCATGGCGTTGCGGCTGGCGCCGATGCGGCTGATGCCGCGCGCCATGTCGATCATCCTGACCGGCGTGTCGCTTGCCACCGTTACCGCCGCTCCGGTCGGCGCCTATGTCGGCGACGTCTGGGGCTGGCGCACGGCCTTCATGATTGCGACGATCGTCGGGGCGCTGGCGCTGCTGGTGCAATTGGCCACCATTCCGAAGCTGCCGCCGATGGGGGTCGCGAGCTTCCGCACCTTGCTCGGGGTGCTGGAGCGGCCGTCGATCAGGGTTGCCCTGCTGGTGGTGCTGCTTGTCGCGTCCGGGCACTTTGCCGGCTTCACCTATGTCCGTCCCTTCCTTGAGAAGGTGCCGGTGCTCAACATCGAGACGATCTCCCTGGTGCTGCTGGCCTACGGCATGGGCGGTTTCTTCGGCAACATCGCCGGCGGCATCCTGGCCGAGCGCAACCTCAAGGCCGCGGTGGCCCTAGCGCCCCTGCTGATTGCATTGGCGGCCGCCTCGATGCTGATCCTTGGCACTTCGCCCATGGTCGCCGCCGCCGCCGTCGCGGGCTGGGGCTTTGCCTTCGGCGCGGTGCCGGTCGGGTTGCAGAGCTGGCTGGTGCGGGCAGCGCCGGACCAGGCTGAAAGCGCCGGCGGCCTGATGGTAGCGACCTTCCAGGTGGCGATTGCGATGGGCGCCGTCTTTGGCGGTCTGCTGGTCGACCATGCCGGCGTTGCCAGCGCCTTTGCCTATTGCGGCGCGGCGACGTTGCTGGCTGCCATCGTGGTATTCCTGCGCGGTCCGAAGCAGGCCGAATAGTCTCTCCCAACGGTCGTCCCTGGCAACGGCCCGAGAACCCTTACGGCTTTCGGGCCGCCGTTATTTTGAGGCAGCGGTGAACGAATAGCGGGCGATGGGGGATACTGGGAAGCTTAGACTGCCCGCCCGTCGAAGTCGAAGATCGGCAAGGCGGACGGGTCGAGACCGATGACGCAATTGATGTTGACGTAAGCGCTGCGTTCGCCGCCTTCGCTGGTGTCCTCGGCAAAAGGATGGATGCCGCAGGTTCGGCAGAAGCGGTGCGCTATTCTCGCCTCGCCGAATGTGTAGCGGCCAAGGTCATCGCCCCAGGCGACGAGGGTAAGCCTGTCACGTGGCACGGCCCATAGCAGCGCACCCTTGCGGGCGCAGATCGAGCAATTGCAGCGCACGACGCCCTCAAGCTCGCCCTCCACCTCGAAAGCAACCTTGCCGCAATGGCAGCTGCCTTTGTACAGCATCAGTATCTTCCTATCGCTGGCAGGTGCAAAGGCACGCTGGCCGGGTTATCCCTTCGGCAGGCTTAGCGGCTGGTTGCCCTAAGGACGTTTCTATCCTGGCGGAGTCCGACACCGACATGCAATCAATCCGCGACCGTCTCGAAAACATCCTGTCACGTCTTGCCTATCGCGCGGCCGACGAGAAGGCCTTCACGAAGCTCTATGCCGAAGCGGCGCGCGCTGCCGCTGATGCCAGCGACGCCCGCAAAAGAGTGGGCGTGACGCTCGGGCCGCTCGACGGCACCATTGTCTCGATCAAGGATTTGTTCGATGTCGTCGGCGAGCCGACCACGGCCGGTTCGCTGATGCGCAGGACCGCCGCGCCCGCTATGCGCGATGCCACCATCGTCGGCAGGCTGCGCCAGGCCGGCGCCGTCATTATCGGCAAGACCAACATGACCGAATTCGCCTTCACCGCGATCGGCGACAACATGCATTATGGCACGCCAGGCAATGCCGTTCATGCCAGCCGCATTCCAGGTGGTTCGTCCTCGGGCGCCGGGGTGTCTGTGGGCGAGGAGACGAGCGAAATCTCGATCGGATCCGACACCGGTGGTTCGATCCGTATTCCGGCGGCGCTCAATGGTGTCGTCGGTTTCAAGCCGACAGCGCGGCGCGTGCCGCTCTCCGGCGCCTTTCCGCTTTCGGGAACGTTGGACTCGGTCGGACCGCTCGCCCGAACCGTCCCGCAATGCGCCGCCGCCGACGCGGTGATGGCCGGCGAGGAGCCGAACGAGTTGGTGGCCATTCCACTCGCCGGGCTTCGCATCGGCATTCCGCGCGGCGTTCTCTTCGGCGACACGGAAGGCGAAATTGCCGCGGCCTTCGAGCATTGTCTTGGCAGGATCGAACAGGCTGGCGCACGCATTGCGGATCTGCCGATCGACGACATGATCGCGGATCTGCGCGCGGCCACCAAGCGCGGATCGATCGCGGCGATGGAGGGCGCGGAAGTGCATGCCGACTGGCTGGCGACAGGCGCACCGGTGCCGGTGGATCCGCATGTCAGCAGGCCGCTGGCGCGCGCCGCACTGCTGCCGACGCCGGTTTATATCAGGGCGCTCCGCCGCCGTGCCGCGCTTACCGCCGCGATGGATGAGCGGCTGGCGTCGATCGATGTGCTGGCCCTACCAACCGTGCCGGTGACGGCGCCGACCATCGCTTCCCTGGCGGAGGATGCCGAACTGCGTGATCGTATCGAAGGACTGGTTTTGCGCAACACGCAGGTCGCCAACCAATTCGACCTCTGCGCAATCTCGTTGCCGATGCCAGGCATGAAGCTGCCTGCCGGACTGATGCTCGTGGCGCGCAATGGCCATGACAGTCGTCTGCTGAGTATCGCCGCGTCAGTGGAGGGGCTGCTGGGTGGTTGATCGGCAGTGAGCCGCAGTGGCGGATCAGCGCGATGAACAGTGCTTGCGTTCGCCGTCCTTGGCGGTGCGCACGATGCGGGTCGCGACCAGCCAGGGCAAGCTGTAATCCTTGCCGGTGATGGTCTGCGTGCGCTGCTCGATCGCGCCCCTGACCACGATCTTTCCGCTATAAAGCACGTCGGACTGATCGGTTATCGCTTTGTCGGCCTGCGGCAATCCGCTGGTGTCGATCGACACACCCTTGATGATCGTGCCGGTGACGAGATCGAGCGCGCTGCTCGATGGACAGGGCGCCTTCAAGCAGCGCATCCCGTTGTCGCAATAGACATAGCTGCTCTCGGCCGCAGCGAGTGCCGGCAAGGTGCAGATGGAGGAAGTTGCGGCAATCAGAGATGCAAGGCGAAGACCGGGCATGGCCTCAACGTCGCGGAGAATTGGGGCGAAACCGCGATGCTATATCTGCGCCGGAAACCGTCGCCGGTAATGATCGACCACTTCCGGATTGCGCAGATTGACCGGCAGCTTGCCGGCCAGCACCAGCAAGACTTCGCTGGCCGCGCCGACGCCCATGCGCATCATCGATTCCTCGGTGATCCCCGCCATATGCGGGGTGATGACGACATTGTCGAAGCCGAAATAGGGATGATTTGGCGGCAGCGGCTGCGTCGTGAAAACGTCGAGCGCGGCGCCGCCGATGCGGCGCTCCCGCAAGGCCTCGATCAACGCGTCATCATCGACGACCGGCCCGCGCGACACGTTGATCAGCAGTGCGTTGGGCTTCATGCGGGCGATGCGTTCGCGGCTGATCAGGCCGCGGGTCTCCGGCGTCAGCGGGCAGCAGAGCACGATGATGTCGCTCTGCTCGACCAGCGCGTCGATCGACAGGAAGCCGACCTTTTCCGGCGCCGGCTGCATGCTGCGCGTCGTTGCCACCACTTTCAGGTCGAAGCCGTGCGCGGCGATATGGCCGACGGCCTGCCCGACGGCGCCGAGACCGACAATGCCGAGAGTCTTGCCGGCGAGTTCGATGTTGGAATTGGCATGCTCGCGGCCGGCAAGCCAGCCCTTGGCACGCAGGTCGCGGTCGACCCTGCGGAACTGCCGCAGCAGTGCAAGCGCGGTAAACATGACATGTTCGGCGACCGAGCGGGCATTGACCGCCGGCACGTTGGCCACGAGCACGCCGGCTGCCGCGGCCGCTTCCATCGGGATCATGTCGAGCCCGGCGCCATGGCGGATCGCGGCCCTCAGCTTCCAGGCTCCCTCGAACAATGCCGGCGGCAGTGGCGCCCGCACAATGACGATGTCGGCGTCCTTGGCCTCCCTGGTCAAGGTGGCGGCGTCGAGCGCGGAGGCAATGACGAGCTGACCGGCGCCGGCGAGCCTGGCCGTGGCGCGCGGATGCAGCGGATGGGTCGACAGGATCTTGGGCATGGCCTGGGTCACGGTCAGGCCTTTTCGAGTGTCGCGCCCGCGGGCACAGCCGCCATACCGCCCTCGATCAGGCCCTTCCAATAGCTTTCCGCGCCTTGGAGGTGGGCGCTCATCAGCGCCTGGGCGAGATTGCCATCGCGGCGCAGCAGCGCCTCGTAGATCTGCACGTGCTCGGCATGCGAGCGCACGCTACGTTCGGGATCGTTGAAGTAGATCGGCAGGCGCTGCTCGCCCATCAGATAGTAGACGCTACAGATGTTGTGGAAGACGCTGTTCTTGGTGGCGCGCACGATCTCCAGATGAAATTCGCGGTCCTCCTTGGCCAGGCCTTCGCCCGCGGCGATGCGGTCTTCCGATGCCCTAAGGATTTCGCGCAGGCGCTCGAAATTCTCCTCGGTGGCGCGCGAGCAGGCAAGCTCGGCAGCCTTGATCTCATGGATCTTGCGTAACTCGACCGTTTCATAAATCTGCAAGGGATCGAGCGGCAGGCCGGCGCGCGCAAACAGTGCCAGCGCCTCGACGCTTGCCTGCTTGGTGTCGATGTAGATGCCCGATTTGGCGCGGCGCTCGACAATGCGCATGGCTTCGAGGATGGCGAGCGCTTCGCGGATCTGGCCACGGCTGACGCCGAAATGCTCCGCCAGCTCGCGTTCCGACGGCGTGCGGCCGCTCTCCTTGTCCGAATGGGAGAACAGATAGGCGGCGAGTTCCGCGAGAAGGTTCTTTTCTTTCATCTTCAATTGCGTTGCGCGTGCGCCTCCAGGAATCGCTCCGAAATGGTGAATCCCAATCCGGGCTTTTCCGGGATCGCTATCATGCCGTCCCTTGCTTCGACAGTCTCTTCGATCAGATCGTGGATCATCGGGTTGGCGCCGAGCGAATATTCAACCGTGAAACTCGAAGGCGAGGCGGCGCAGACATGCAGTCCGGCGAAGAAGCATGGCGCACCGGCCCAAAGATGCGGCGCGAAGCGCAAATTGAAGGCGCTGGCGATGGTGCCGATCTTCATCGCCTCGCTGATGCCGCCGCAGAAGGCCGGGTCCGGCTGGAAGATGTCGGCGGCCTTGAGCATGGCGAGGTCGCGGAAGGCATAGCGCGTCGCCTCGCTCTCGCCGGTGGCGATCGGAACCGCGCCGGCGGTGCGCACTTCGGCCATGCCCGGCTTGTCGTCGGCGATCACAGGCTCCTCGAACCAGGCGAGATCGAGATCGCCGACGAGATGGATGAAGCGCTTGGCCTCCGCCACCGTATAGGTGCCGTGGGCATCGACCATCAGCTCGACGTCGGGGCCGAGCGCCTGGCGCGCAGCGCGCACGCGGGCGGCGGAAATGTGTGCCGCGCCATCCATGGCGCCCACCCGCATCTTCAGCGCCTTGAAGCCGCCCCTGGCGACGTAGGATCTCAATTGCTCGCCGATGGCATCGGCGGAGGCCCAGCCGCCGGAGGCATAGGCCTGCATGCGATCGGCCTTGCGGCCGCCGAGCAATCGCCAGACCGGCTGGCCCAGCGACTTGCCAAGGATGTCCCAGAGCGCGATGTCGACGGCGCTGATAGCGGCGATGCTCATGCCGCGCCGCGCCAGTTGCGGCATGGCGTGGCCGGCATGGGCGGCGCTCTCATGGCGTACGCCGTTGTAGAGCATCTCCCAGATGATGCCGATATCGGCCGGATCGCGGCCGATCAATTGCGGGCCGACCTCGTGGTTCAGCATGTGGACGAGAGCGCCGTAGCTGCCCGCGCTGCCAGCTGCGTTCTTGCCTTCGCCCCAGCCGACCAGCCCGTCATCGGTTTCGATGCGCAGAATGGCGGCGTCGAAGGTCGTCACCTGGCCGAAGTCACTACGATGCTGCTTCGCGGCTTCGATCGGCACGCGGACCCACCAGGCCTGGACTGTCTTGATGCGCATTTTGTTCCCCTGCCCGCCGCCGGTAGGGCGGAAGGCAAATTCCAGGCGTCGACTACTTGATCAGCGGCAACAGCGTTTCGGCGGTGATGCGCATCTGGTCGGTGTAGAATTTCTCGGTGAGCACGCTGGAGCCGTGATCCTGGATGAACTTCAGCTGCTCGGGCGAGATATCGACCGGGTGGCGCTCGACCATTTCGGGATAGGGTGCTGCCGGCGTGCGGTCGACCGGGGCGACGAATTCATTGGTCAGCGCGCCGTCATAACCGACTTCCTTCAAGGTCGCGACGATCCTTGGCCAGTCGATCTGGCCGAGCCCGGCGGCGAAGCGATTGTTGTCGGCGACATGGAAGTCGAACAGGCGCTTTCCAACCTGCCGGATGGCGTCATGGACGTTAAATTCCTCCATGTGGATATGATAGGCGTCAAGGCAGACGCCGCATTCGGGGCTGACCGCATCGGCCAGCGCCAGCGCCTGGGCGCCGCGATTGAACAGATAGGTTTCGAAGCGGTTGAGCGGTTCGATAGCGATCTTGACGCCGACCTTCTTGGCGTGGGTGAAACATTCGCGGGTCGCATCGACGACCCACTTCCACTCCTCCTCCTCGGTGCCGTCCGGCACCACCTTGCCGACGGTTGCCGGAACCAGCGTGATGATCTCGCCGTCGAGTTCGCTGACCATCGTCAGCACGTCCTTGACGTATTGCACGGAGCGCTCACGCTGGCCCTGGTTCCTGGCGGCAAGGTTACGTTCACCCAGCATCAAGGTGACCGCGCCCCAGCAGCGGATGCCATGCTCCTTCAGCAGCGCCCGTGTCTCCTTGGTCTTGTACTGCGCGGGCTCGCCGGAAATCTCGATCGACTCATAGCCGAATTTCTTGATGCGCTTGAGCGTCGTCTCAAGCGGTTCCGCGCGCATCCAGTTGTGCGTCGAAAGATGCATGGCCTGTCCTTTCCAGATTCGTCCGTATGGTTTGCCTGCGACATGCATCGCCGAAAGACGACGCAAGGGTTCTTCCCCAAGGCATCCCCAGACTTTACCTGCAAACTGGTTCGACCAATTGGGCCTGAAATTAGGTCTACAGCAAATTCCTCGAGACGGCAACAACTGTGGTGCCGCAACTTCCAGGATGGATTAGTTTGTTGATTACATTGCGATATGTGCCATTATTTTGCGCGTCCGGAGCGCCTTTTCGGCGCATTCCGAGACTTGACCAAACTGCCTTATTTGGTCATACCAGAATGGCATTGTCGGCCGAGCGTCCGACGCGAAAAGACCAAAGTGACTGGCCCTGCTTTCATCAGGCGCTATGCTTGGTCGTGACAAAACGAGGAGGATGCCGATGCCGACGACAATGAAGGGCCCTGGGCTGTTTCTGGCGCAGTTCGCGGGCGATGCCGCACCGTTCAATTCGCTGGCGTCGATCACCAAATGGGCTGCCGGTCTCGGCTACAAGGGCGTGCAGATCCCAACCTGGGACGCGCGCCTGTTCGACCTCGAGAAGGCGGCGTCCTCCAAGGCCTATTGCGACGAGGTGAAGGGCACCTGCACTGACGCCGGCGTCGAGATCACCGAACTGTCGACGCATCTGCAGGGGCAATTGGTGGCGGTGCATCCGGCCTATGACGCGCAGATGGATGGATTCGCGCCAGCTTCGGTGCACAACAACCCGCAGGCGCGGCAGAAATGGGCCGTCGAACAGATGAAGTTCGGCGCCAAGGCGTCGCGCAATCTCGGGCTGAATGCATCGGTGTCGTTCACCGGCTCGCTGGCTTTCCCATACCTTTATCCCTTTCCGCAGCGGCCCGCCGGACTGATCGAGGAAGCCTTCGGCGAACTCGGCAAGCGCTGGAAGCCGATCCTCGACGTCTATGAGGACAATGGTGTCGATGTCGGCTACGAAATTCATCCTTCAGAGGACGTGTTCGACGGGGCGACCTTCGAGATGTTCCTCGACGCGGTCGGTGGCCACAAGCGCTGCAACATCAATTACGACCCTTCGCATTTCCTGCTGCAGCAGCTCGACTATCTTGAATTCATCGACATCTATCACGAACGGATCAAGGCCTTCCACGTCAAGGACGCCGAGTTCAATCCGACCGGACGGCAGGGCGTGTACTCCGGTTACCAGAGCTGGACGAACCGCGCTGGCCGTTTCCGTTCGCTCGGTGACGGGCAGGTCGATTTCGGCGGCATCTTCTCCAAGCTGACGCAGTACGATTACGATTCCTGGGCGGTGCTGGAATGGGAATGCTGCCTGAAGCATCCGGAGGACGGCGCGGCCGAAGGGGCACCCTTCATCCAGCATCACATCATCCGGGTGACGGAGAAGGCATTCGACGATTTCGCCGCCGGCACCACGGACAAGAAGCTGCTGCGCGCCATGATGGGAATTTGACACGGCTTTCACTTCCCCTCGGCGGAGGGGAATCTCACACGAGGGAGAAAAACATGGTTGCTGCATCGAAGTCGGAAACGGGAGGCGGCCCGATTCGCTACGGCATGGTTGGCGGCGGGCAAGGCGCTTTCATCGGCGCCGTGCACCGCATCGCGGCACGCATGGACAATGATTTCGTGCTGGTCGCCGGCGCCCTGTCGTCCGACCCGGCGCGTGCGAAAGCCTCGGCCGCCGAACTCGGGCTCGATCCCTCACGCAGCTATGCGTCCTACGCCGAAATGGCCAAGGCCGAGGCGAAGCGCCCGGATGGCATCGAGGCGGTGGCCATCGTCACCCCCAACAACGTGCATGTGCCGGCAGCCAAGGCTTTCCTGGAGGCAGGCATCCACGTGATCTGCGACAAGCCGCTGGCCACGACACTGGCCGAAGCCAAGAAGCTCGCAGCGATAGTCGAGAAGACCGGCAAGGTGTTCGTTCTCACCCACAATTATACCGCCTACCCGATGGTGCGGCAGGCCCGCGAAATGGTGGCCAAGGGCGTGCTCGGCGATATCCGCATCGTGCAGTCGGAATATCCGCAGGACTGGCTGACCGAGGACCTCGCCGCCACCGGCCAGAAGCAGGCCTCATGGCGGGGCGATCCCAAGCAGGCGGGTGCCGGCGGCGCGCTCGGCGATATCGGCACCCATGCCTACAACCTCGCCCGCTTCGTCTCCGGGCTCGAGCTCGATACCCTGTCGGCCGATCTCGATGCCTTCGTGCCGGGCAGGCTGCTCGACGACAATGTCAATGTCATGCTGCGTTTCAAACCGACGGGAAAAACGCATCCGGCAAAAGGCATGATCTGGGCAAGCCAGGTGGCGCCTGGTCATGAGAACGGCCTGAAGCTGCGCATCTACGGTTCGAGGGGCGGTCTGGAATGGGTTCAGGCCGATCCCAACTATCTCTGGTACACGCCGTTCGGCCAGCCGAAACAATTGATCACCCGCAAGGGCGCCGGCGCACTGCCGGTGGCGGGCCGTGTCAGCCGCGTTCCGTCAGGCCATCCCGAGGGCTATCTCGAAGGCTTCGCCAATATTTACCAGGAGGCGGCACGCGCCATCCGCGCGGCACGCAAGAAGGGCGGCAAGCCGGCAAAGGATGTCGTCTTCCCGACCATTCAGGACGGCATCGAAGGCATGGCTTTCATCGAGGCCTGTGTGAAGTCGTCGAAGAAGAATGGGGCGTGGACGAAGCTGTAAGAAGCGCCTGGCCAGCGGAAAATGGGGGAGGGCGTCGATGAAAATCGGCATGTGCATGTTCTTGTGGACGACGGCGGTGTCGAAGAAGCACGAGCCATTGCTTCGCGACATCAAGGCAACCGGCTTTGACGGCGTCGAAATCCCGATCTTCGCCGGCACGCCGGACGACTACAGGAAACTGGGAGAACTGCTGGACCGGATCGGGCTGGAGCGGACCGCAGTCTCGGCGATGGGCGATCCAGCGATGAACCTGATCGCGGCCGATGCGGCAACGCGCAAGGCTGGTGTCGATTACATGAAATGGGCCATCGATTGCGCCGATGCGCTTGGCGCCAGCACGCTGAGCGGACCGCTGCATTCGACCCTTGGCGCCTTTTCCGGGTCCGGACCGACTGCCGCCGAGAAAAAGCGCTCGGTCGCCTCGCAGCGCGCCATCGGCGACCATGCCGGCAAGCGCAACGTCACCATCGGGCTCGAGGCGCTGAACCGCTTCGAATGCTATCTCCTCAACACGATGGCCGACCTGTCTGAGCACATCGACGCCATCGACCGGCCGCACATCAGGGCGATGTACGACACTTTCCACGCCAATATCGAGGAGGCCGACCCGATCGGCGCCTATACGAAGCACCGCAGGAACGTCGTGCATATCCACATATCGGAGAACGATCGCGGCGTGCCGGGGCGCGGCAACATTCCGTGGAAAGAAACCTTCGCGGCGATCCGCAAGAGCGGCTACGACGACTGGCTGACCATCGAGGCGTTCGGCCGCTCGCTGAAGGAATTGGCGGCTGCGACCAAGGTGTGGCGCGATTTTTCCGAAACGCCGGAAGCAGTGTACCGGGAGGGGTACAAGCATATCAGGAACGGGTGGAAGAAGGCGGCTTAGGAAGCCGATCACGTTGCGTCGACGATCCTTCGCGCCCCTCTGTCCCGCCGGCCTCCAGTCCGTTTCTATATCACAAGCTATCCCTGCTGGGCCTGGATTCTGTTGTAGTCGTGGATGGTCCGGCTCAGCCGGCGGCGCAGGAAGTTGGATATGTTGTCGAAAATGAAGACGACGAGCAGGGTCAGCAGCACCATGTAGAAGACGTTGGCCCAGTTGGAATTGGTGCGCATCGCTTCCCACAGTTTCAGGCCGATGCCGCCGGCGCCGACGGCGCCGATGATGGTGGCGCCGCGGGTGTTGGATTCCCACTGGTAGAGCGTCTGGCTGATGAAGACCGGGATCACTTCTGGCATCACGCCGTAGCGCTGCACCAGGATACCGTTGGCGCCGGTCGAGAGTACGCCTTCGCGCGGCTTGTCGTCGATGTTCTCCAGACCTTCCGAATAGACTTTGCCGAGGGTGCCGATCTCGGTGAAGAAGATCGCGGCACTTCCCGCCAGCGGGCCGGGGCCGAAGGCGCGGGTGAAGAAAAGCGCCCAGATCAGCATGTCGACCGAGCGCATGAAGTCGAAGAAGCGTTTGAGCACCTGGCTGAGCACGCCGCTCGGCGTGATGTTGCGCGCTGCGAAGAAGGCCAGCGGGAAGGCGACGATGCCACCGAGCAGCGTGCCCAGGAACGCCATGACGATGGTCTGCAAGAGCTTCGTCCAGACATCGCCATGTTGCCACTGGGCGTTGTTCCAGATGTTGTCGCCGGCCAATGCGAGGTTCGAGGTGCCTGGTTTCAGTTCTGGTCCCGAGATGACCAGCGAGATCACCTCCCCCGCTGATTTGCCGAAGAAAGGCGAGCGCGTGTCGAAGACGAAGTTCGCCCAGCCGAGGAAGCGCTTTCGCACCTTGACGCGGTCGACGGTGACGCGCACCTCGCCGACAAAACCCATCTTGGCCACCACCTCGTCGTCATGCGCGGTGATCCAGTCCGGCACCGGACCCGTGATCACCGGCTTGCCGCTGGTCAGCGCCACCGGCACCGTCTGGCCATGAGCGACAATCGTCGCGTAGGTCTTGTCGAATGTGACGGATTTGGCCTGGCCGTCGATCCGCACGGTGAAGGACCCGTCGGCATTCTTGATCACCCAATCCGGATTGGGATTGTCGCCCAGCGCCGAGAAACGCGGATATTTGGGCGTGATCTCCGGCTGGTCGAGACGGAATTCCGGTTGCAGATCGTAGCTGATCCATTGTGTCAGGAAGAGCGGGAGGCGCTCCCAATGCGATTCCCGCAGCACCTGCGGCAGGCTGAAGAACCACAAGGCATAGATCAGATACAGGAGAGTGCCGACGAACAGGAGCAGCGGACCAAAGCGTTTGTATGCCGGGCGTCGGAACACCTGTGGATGGCGCGCCTCGATCGACAGAATCTCCTCGGCGGTCATGGTCGCCATGATTTACGCCCCCATCATAAAGGCTTGTTCGCCGACCAGCTTGCGACGAAGCCAGGCGGAAAACTGGTCGATGATGAAGATGGTGGTGAACAGCAGCAGCACCAGCGCCAGTGTCTTGGCGCCGAAGCCGCGCGAGATAGAGAGCTTCAGTTCCTCGCCGATGCCACCCCCGCCGACGGCGCCGATGATGGTCGAGGCCCGCACGTTGATCTCGACCCGGAGCAGCGTATAGGAGACGAAATTGGGCAACACCTGAGGCAGGTCGGCGAAGCGCACCCGTTCGAACCAGTTGGCGCCGACCGCCGTCAGGCCTTCCTCGGCACGCATGTCGATGTTCTCGTTGATCTCGTAGAACAGCTTGCCGAGTGCGCCGATGGAATGCAGGCCGATGGCGATGATGGCGGCGATCGGGCCGGTCGAGACGATGGCCGCGAACAGGCCGGCGATGACGATCTCCGGAAAGGCACGCAGCAATTCCATGAAGCGCTTGACCACCAGCCTCAGTGCCGGATGGGGCGTCAGGTTGCGCGCCGCGATGAATGAAAAAGGCACCGCGAAAACAAAGCCGATGAAGGTCGAGACCAGCGCCACGTTCACGGTGGTCAGCATCAGCTCGAAATATTCGGGGATGTAGAAACCGCCCCAGACGTGGACGCGGCCGAGCGGGAAGTTGAATTCCTGGGTGCCGGTGTCATGCGGCGAGGCGATATCGAACAGCGCCCGCCAGACGTCGTTCCAGTCCTTCGGGACCAGCCAGCTCAGGAAATCCAGAATGTGCGGCAGCCGGTCGAAGAAGTGCCCGGCATTGGCTTCGTCGGCGAACCACATGCTGGAGAGCATCGCGGCAAGCAGCAGTCCGACGCCGAGCACGGTATAAAACCGGCGCAGCGACGTCTGACGTCGCCAGGCATCGGCCATCTCGTGGGTGGCACCGGAGGGGGCTGTCATGGAAAGGGTCATGATCGGAGATGCAAAAAGGGCGGTACCTGAGATACCGCCCTTTTGCAATTTCGCCGTCAGCCGCCGATGGCTGCCTTACGGGCTTCGACGATGACGCTGTAGAAGTCCGGCTTCACCGGAACATAGCCGGTGAAATCGCCGCCTTCGACGCCTTCGAAGCAAGCCTTGTCCTTCTTGGGCAGGTCGGTAAAGAAGGCGGTCAGCTTGGCGGTCATGTCGTCGCCGATCGCGGTGCGCACGACGAGCGGACCGTTCGGGATCAGGCCCGAACGCCAGACTTCGACGAAATCGTTGGGGTCGACGGCGCCCTTGGCGACTTCCTTGTGGAAGGTGCCGGAGGTGTAGCCGTTCTTGAAGTCGCCTATACCCGAGGAATCGTCGACCGCAACATCGACCTTGCCGTCACGCACGGCCAGAACGTTGTTTTCGTGGCCGCCATTGAACTGGGTCGAGGCGAAGAAGGTTTCGTTCGAGGCGCCGGTGGTCTTCGGAATCTGGGTCAGCGGGATCAGGTAGCCGGAGGTCGAATCCGGGTCGGCATAGCCGAGCTTCTTGCCCTTGGCCGACTTGATGTCGGTGATCCCCGAGGTCTTCAGCGCCAGGCCGACGGAATAATAGCCGGTGGAGCCGTCGGTCTGCTTGGTGGTGAGGATCGGGGTGACCGCCTTCGGGTCCTTGATGTAGACGCTGGCGTAGCCGGAAGCGCCGAGTTCGGCGAAGTCGAGCGTGCCGCCGAGCAGGCCTTGGATAACGCCGTCATAGTCGGCGGCGGGGAACAGCGAAACCTTCTCGAAGCCGAACTCGGCCTTCAGGTGGTCGGCCAGGCACTGGTAGTTACGCAGCCGGTCGGTTTCGTTTTCGCCGCCGAGAATGCCGACGCGAAATTCCTTCATATCGGCGGCGTGGGCCATGCTGGTGGCCATGGCGAGCACCGAAACGGCACCGAAAACCATCTTCCTGAACATTTGCTATCTCTCCTGTAGGTTCCGGCCCCGCGCCGGCAGCGTTCTTGATCTTGACAAATGCCCTTGACGCGGGCGGACGATCCAGGCTGCTCGCTATGCCCGTAATGGGCTCAGTATCCCGGGAATGCGGGTTCGAGCGGTCCGGCGGATGCGGCGATCTTCTGCTTGAAGGCAACGCTGGTGGAGGTGATGACCTCCGATATCTCACCGCCATTGCTGTCGGCGCCATAGACTAGACGCACCGCTTCGCGGTTGAGCTCTTCGGGCGGCCCGTCGAAGACGACCTTGCCGGCGGCCATGCCGATGATGCGGTTGCAATAGGTGCGGGCGGTATCGAGCGTGTGCAGGTTGGTGACGACGGTGATGCCTTCGCGCAGATTGATGTCCTGCAGCGAATCCATCACCACTTTGGCGTTGAGCGGGTCGAGCGAGGCGATCGGCTCGTCGGCGAGGATCACCCTGGGCTGCTGCATCATTGCGCGGGCAATCGCGACGCGCTGCTGCTGACCGCCCGACAGGGTGCCGGCGGGTTGAAGTGCCGTACGGGCGATGTCGAGCCGCTCGAGCGCGGCGACCGCCTCGGCGCATTCGGCACGGGAGAACATGCCGAGAAGGTTGGACAAGGTCGAACGGTGGTTCAATTTGCCAAGCAGCACGTTGGTGAGCACATCGAGGCGCGGCACCAGGTTGAACTGCTGGAAGATCATGGCGCAGTCGCGCTGCCAACGCCGCAACGGCGACCCGCGAAGGCGGGAGACCTCGGCGCCGTCAAAAAAAATCGACCCTTGGCTGGGGTCGACAAGACGGTTGATCATGCGAAGAAGCGTCGACTTGCCTGCACCCGAACGACCGATGACGCCGACCATCTGCCCCTGCGGGATCGAGATGTTGACGTCGCTGACGGCGGTGTTCTTGCCAAATCGTCGGCTGACACCGCGAATTTCGAGCGTGGCAGAGCTTGCTGACATGGGCTGGTTCCAGTCCGGTCCATATTGATCGTCAGGCACTCGCCTAACGCAGCCACATGAACCTGCCGTGTCGCCAGCATGTCAGTTTTGTTACGCTCCACAGATATGACGGCCGGCGTCCTGCCGGCGATCAGCCGAGCACCAGCAATTCCTCGAAATGCTCCATGTCGCGGAATGCGCAGAAGGCTGGAGCCTTGATCTCGATCACCGGCGCCTGCCGCGCGAAAAGCGCCAGGCAATCGTCGAACAGCGTCTGCCATGCGGCGGCCCTGTCGTCGGCAAGACGCTGGATCTGATAAGCGAAGGTGATGTGAAAGACGTAATTGTCGTGATCGGAGTGCCGGTAGCCGAATGGCACGGCCAGCGCATCGCGCCATTCACGCATGATGCGCACATCCTCGTCGGTCGCGCCGGCAACGGTGAGGCCGGTAGGCACGATCTCGACGACCTTGATGTTGAATGGACCGGCACCCTGGAAACCCTTCAGGCGCTCCAGATAGAGGCGGGTCATGGCCTCGATTCTGGTGTCGAGCGGCACGTCGCGTGGCCAGTAAGGCAAGCGGCGGCGATGTTCGATAATACCCTGGAACAGCGTCATGTGCAGGCTGGAGACAGGCGTGAAGGCAAGGCGGTCGGCGTCTGGCATTGCCATCATCCGATCGCGCACAGCGAGCACCACGGCTTCGGATGGCGAGCCGCTGACCAGATGGCTGACGACGGTGTTGCCGGGCTCGAGGAGAAAGTTGCCTGACGCGTCGTAGCGCGTGCCGAGATGCGCCGGCGGCGTCGGATTGGAGCCGGCAAAGAATCCGGCGAGCGAGGGTCTGACGGTGTCGAGCATGGCGATCTCCTTGGAACACCCGCGTCCTGCCCCGGTGATGTGTCAAGGATATGAAACAGAGTCGTTCATGACGTCGATGTGAGGGCTATGTCTCCTTGCCTGCAACAATTGCGAACGGAAAACCGGTTCCCACTTTTCTGGAACTGCTCTATCCCTCGTATTTCTCCAGGAATGCCTCGGCCGACAGCTCGCGGAAGTCGTCGAGCGAGGCACGCAGTCTGGCATGGTTCCAGTTCCACCAGGCAAGCGCCTGGTAGCGTTCGGCGGTGCGGCGGTCGAAGCGCTCGCGGATCGGTTTGGCCGGCACGCCGGCGACGATGGTGTAGGGCGCGACGTCTTTCGAGACGACCGCGCCAGCGCCGACCGCAGCACCATCGCCAACGGTGACGCCGGGCAGGACGGTCGAGCCGTGGCCGAGCCAGGTGTCGTGGCCGATGGTGACGCGTTTGGCGCGGCGCTGAGCGAAGAATTCGCTCTCGTGCTCGGCGTCGTCCCAATAGTCGGAGGCACGGTAGGTGAAATGGTGCAGCGTCGGCCGCCATGTCGGGTGGTTGGTGGCGTTGAGGCGCACGCTGGCCGCGATGTTGGCGAACTTGCCGATCGTCGCGCACCAGACGGCGCAGTCCTGCATCATGTAGGAATAGTCGCCGAGTTCGCTTTCCGAGACCCGGCTGCGGTCGGCGATCTCGGTCCAGCGGCCGAGCGTCGAGTTGTGCACCTCCGCTGTCGGGTGGACCAGCGGCATTTCCGACAATTTCCTGGTCATGCGGCGAGTTTTCCCGGAGCGAAGGCGGTGACGTCGATGATGCGGTCGGCCACCGCCTCGCGCACTTCGTGGTCATGGAAGATGCCGAGCAAGGCGACGCCTGCCGCCTTCTTGGCGGCGATGAGTTCGATCACCACGTCGCGATTGGTCGCGTCGAGCGATGCGGTCGGCTCGTCGAGCAGCAGGATCGGATGTTCGGTGATGAAACCGCGCGCGATGTTGACGCGCTGCTGCTCGCCGCCCGAGAAGGTTGCCGGCGGCAGCATCCAGAGTTTTTCCGGCAGGTTGAGCTGGGCCAGCAAGGAGCGTGCCTTGGCCCGGGCTGCCTCGCGCTCCTCGCCGCGTTCAACCAGTGGTTCGGCGACGACATCGAGAGCCGAGACGCGCGGCACGGTGCGCAGGAATTGGCTGACATAGCCGATCGTTTGCCGGCGCACGGCAAGCACGGTGCGTGGGCTGGCATGGGCGAGATCGATCAACCCATCCTCGTGCGTGACGATGATCTGGCCTTCGTCGACGGCGTAGTTGCCGTAGAGCATCTTCAGGATCGAGCTTTTGCCGGCACCGGACGGACCGCCGAGCACGGTGCATTCTCCGGCCTTGATCGAGAACGAAACACCCGCGACGACGGGCAATTTGATGCCGTCGCGCAGATGCATGGTGAAGCTTTTGGCGACATCGGAGACAACGAGAAGCGTCGGCATCAGAAGGTTCTCCAATTGTCAATCGTCGGCGGGCGTACACGCGCCATCATCACACCTGCAAAATCGAGGAAACGAGCAATTGCGTGTACGGCGCGCGCGGGTCGTCGAGGACGCGGTCGGTGAGGCCGCTTTCGACGACGCGGCCGTCCTTCATCACCATCATGCGCTGCGACAGGAGCCGCGCCACGGCGAGGTCGTGGGTGACGACGATCGCGGCAAGGCCAAGGTCGGTGACCAGCCCGCGCAACAGGTCGAGCAGGCGGGCCTGCACCGAGACATCAAGGCCACCGGTAGGCTCATCCATGAACACCAGCCGTGGCCCGGTGACGAGATTGCGGGCGATCTGCAGCCGCTGACGCATGCCGCCGGAAAAGGCGCGCGGTTCGTCGTCGATGCGGTCTTCCTCGATCTCGACGCGCGACAGCCAGTCGACCGCGGTAGCGCGGATCTTGCCGTAGTGACGGTCGCCGACCGCCATCAGACGCTCGCCGACATTGGCGCCGGCCGAGACCGTCATGCGCAGGCCATCTGCCGGGTTCTGGTGGACAAAGCCCCAGTCGGTGCGCATCAGGAAGCGGCGCTCGGCCTCGCTCATGCGGTAGAGCTCGCGAAACTGGCCGTCGCGCATGCGGTAGCTGGCGGTGCCGGAGGAGGGCAGCAGCCGCGTCGACAGGCAGTTGAGCAGCGTCGTCTTGCCGGAGCCGGATTCACCGACGACAGCCAGGACTTCGCCCGGCCAGAGGTCGAAAGTGACGTTGTCGCAGCCGACCCGCGAGCCGTAGAACTTGGAGAGCGCCGAGACGCGCAGCAGCGGTTCGTCGGTCATTGCGCCGGCTCCAAATTTTCTGGGGCAAGATGGGTTTCGGGAGCAAGGTGGCCGCGATGGCCCTCTTCACGCCGCTTCTCGCAGTAATCGGTGTCCGAACAGACGAACATGTGGCCGCCATGGTCGTCGAGGATGACCTCGTCGAGATAGACATTTTCGGCCGCGCACAGCGCGCAGGGCTGGTCGAAAGTCTGCACCTCGAACGGATGATCCTCGAAGTCGAGGCTCACCACATCGGTGAAGGGCGGCACCGCGTAGATGCGCTTTTCGCGGCCGGCGCCGAACAGCTGCAGGGCCGGCGAGCGATGCATCTTGGGATTGTCGAATTTCGGCGTCGGCGATGGGTCCATGACATAGCGGCCCTCGACCTTGACCGGATAGGCATAGGTGGTGGCGATGCGGCCGTGCTTGGCGATGTCCTCATAGAGCTTCACATGCATGAGGCCGTATTCCTCCAGCGCATGCATTTTCCGCGTTTCGGTCTCGCGCGGCTCGAGGAAGCGGAGCGGTTCGGGGATCGGCACCTGGTAGACCAGCACCTGGCCCGCGGTGAGCGGGTGCTCGGGAATGCGGTGACGGGTCTGGATGATGCTGGCGGTGGCGGTATCGGTGGTCACCGCGACATTGGCTACTTTCTTGAAGAAGGCGCGGATCGATACGGCATTCGTGGTGTCGTCCGCACCCTGGTCGATAACCTTCAGCACGTCGTCGGGGCCGATGATCGAGGCGGTAACCTGGACGCCGCCGGTGCCCCAGCCATAGGGCATCGGCATTTCGCGCGAAGCGAACGGCACCTGATAGCCGGGGATGGCAATGCCCTTGAGGATCGCGCGGCGGATCATCCGCTTGGTCTGCTCGTCGAGATAGGCGAAGTTGTAGGTGGCGATGTCGGTCATGGCGATCACATCCGCTTTGTGCTATTGAATTGACGTCCAAGACGCGGAAATAGGGGCGAATTCGGATGACCCAAACGGGTTGGATGCATCTCGGAATTCTCCTGTTGGTGTTTGTCGGCGCGGTTGCCTTTGTCCTTCGGCGCATGGTTCTGCCCGCGCCGAAAGAAGGCGCGCAAGGCGAGACTGTTGCCGGTAGCAAAGGGTTCAACGAGGCGCATAGTGGCCACTACAGCGCTGGTGATAGTGGCGGCGCCGATGGTGGGCATAGCGGCGGCTAGGGTCATTCCGCCGCCTCCCGCTTCTCTTCGACCTTCGCTGGATTTTCGCGGGCTTCGTACTCTGCGCGCATGCGGCGCACGAGGTCGAGCTCGGCCTGGAAGTCGACATAGTGCGGCAGCTTCAGGTGCTCGACGAAGCCGGTGGCCTGGACATTGTCCGAGTGCGAGATGACGAACTCCTCGTCCTGCGCGGCGGCAACGACGTCCTCACCGAGTTCGGAGGCGCGCAGCGCCCGGTCGCAGAGCGCCATGGCCATCGCCTTGCGCTCGCTCTGGCCGAAGACGAGACCGTAGCCACGGGTGAATTGCGGCGGCGCCTTGGCCGAGCCCTTGAACTGGTTGACCATCTGGCATTCGGTGACGCGCACCGTGCCGAGCGGCACCGCGAAGGGCAGTTCGGGAACGTCGAGCTCCAGCTCGACCTCGCCGATGCGGATCTCGCCGACGAATGGATGGTTGCGGGCATAGCCGCGCTGCGTTGAATAGCCGAGGGCCAGCAGAAAACCCTCGTCGCCGCGCGACAGTGCCTGCAGGCGGATGTCGCGCGCCATCGGGAATTCCAGCGGCTCGCGGGTGATGTCGCCGGGAACATGATCCCCAGGCATGTCGCCATCGGGCTCGATCAGGCCTTCGCGGGCAAGGATAGCCGAGACACGCGGCATCGCCTGGGCTTCCGTCTCGCGCCGCAAGGGCTCGGCGACATCGGCACCGGCGGCGAGCTCAGGGTCGAGCAGGCGGTGCGTGTAGTCGAAGGTGGGACCAAGCAACTGGCCGCCGGGCAGGTCCTTGTAGGTCGCCGACACACGCCGCTCAACCAGCATTGTGCCGGTGTCGATCGGTCTGGAATAGCCGAAGCGCGGCAGCGTGGTGCGGTAGGCGCGCACCAGGAAGATCGCCTCGATCATGTCGCCCCGCGCCTGGACGATAGCGAGTGCCGCCAATTCACGGTCATAGAGCGAGCCTTCGCTCATCACCCGGTCGACGCCGAGCGCCAGCTGTTCGACGATCTGGTCGAGGCGCAATGCCGGCACCGAGCGGTCGCCACGCCGGCGGTCGGCAAGCAGGCTGTGAGCGTTGGCAATTGCGGCTTCGCCGCCTTTTACCGCGACATACATTCTTCAAGCCTCCATAGTCTTGATGCGCGTCGTGCGCGGCAGGCAGGCTATGCCGTCCGATGTGGCGAGGATGATGTCGAC
This sequence comes from Mesorhizobium sp. B2-3-13, assembly GCF_006442195.1. Classification (NCBI taxonomy): domain Bacteria; kingdom Pseudomonadati; phylum Pseudomonadota; class Alphaproteobacteria; order Hyphomicrobiales; family Phyllobacteriaceae; genus Mesorhizobium; species Mesorhizobium sp. B2-3-13. The sequence continues at coordinate 192,715 of NZ_VFVQ01000002.1, read as the reverse complement.
GCCGCGCGGAAAGCGCCTGATATTCTGCTTCCACTGCTCGACGAAATGGCGCGGCATCCGTGCCGGCGCGATCGTGACGCTGGTTTCGATGCCCGGGCCTTCCAGCAACAGCGGGGTCCCTGAAGTGAGATCTCCGACCTGGAGGATCAGCGTCGTTGATCGGTCGGGATAATCCTGCGTGCCCTGCGAAAAACCGTCGAGCGCCATCATCTCGGCCGGCGTGGCGACAAACGCGAAATGCGCGTCGGCCGGCGTGTTGGCCAGCGGCGCGCCGGTGTGGAAACCAAGCCAGGACCCGATCGCCGCGGAGGCATGCAGGGCAGGGTCGAGCCAGAGCGGCGTGTCGTTGTCGCACAGCGCCAGTGCTACGGCGCCCGATGTGGCCGAGAGCGGAGCCGGTGGGCGGGCCAGTGCCGATAGGGGCTGAAAGCTGCCCGGCCGCGCCATGGCATCCATGACGGCCCGGAACACCGTCTGGGCGTTGAAGACCGGATCGGCGAAACCGCCCTCGATCGATTGCGCAGCGATATCCATCAATCTTCTCCGCGAACCATGGTGAAGAAATCCACCTTCGTTGCCGCCGTCTCGGCGCGGCGTTTTTCGTGGGCAGCGGTCAGAGCCGAGCGCAAGGGCACAATGAGCCTGGTCTCGACCTCGGTGCGGCGGGCAGGGTCCTGCCAGAGCGCGTCGGCGATGGCTGCCAGCTTCGCCTTCTGCTTGTCGCGGCCAAGCGTGTAGCAATGGCCGACCTGCCCGGATGGCAGCCGGACAGTGGCACGAGTGACGGTCGCCTCGCCGACATTGAAGGGCGCGCCTCCGCCGCCGATGCGGCCACGCAGCGTGACCAGGCCCGTCTCGGGACCGCGCAGAAGCTCGGCTTGCGAAGGCAGGCCGGACTCGTTCCAGAGCCGCACGATGTCGTCGCCGCTCGATTGCGCCAAGGTGGCCATGGCGGCCTTGCGCTCGGCCTGGTCGCGGGCTTCCTGTCCTCGCATCGCCAATTTCCTCTCCGCTGGATTTGTCTATTGATATAGACAACTATACAAATTATACATATTACCTAGCGCGAGTCCATGACGGGTGCGTGACAGGCCGGGAGGCAAAAACATGACCGGGCAAGCGGCCGATACCATCGAGCGGCGCAGCGGCGTCTCACTTTGGCGCCAGATCGCCGACAGGATCTTGCAAGCGATTGCCATTGGCGATTTCGCCGAAAATGCCGCACTGCCGCCCGAGGTCGCGCTGGCGGAGCGCTACGGCGTCAATCGTCACACCGTGCGTAGCGCCATATCGGCCCTCGTACAGGAGGGCGTATTGCGGGCCGAACAGGGGCGCGGCACGTTCGTCTTGTCGCGCAAGCGGCTGTCCTATCCGATCGGCGCGCGCACGCGCTTCTCTGCGGGGCTGCAGGGGCAGACCTCGGAACGGCACATCGTGCTGCTTGCTTTCTCGGTCGAGCCTGCCAGCCAGCGCGTTGCCGAGGGGCTTGGCCTTGCCCGGGGTGCCGAGGTAATCCGGCTGGAAACGCGCGGCGAGGCCGACGGACGGCCGGTGTCGCGCGCTGCTGCATGGTTCGAGGCGAAGCGCTTTGCCGGCATCGACAAGGCGATCGCGCAAACCGGTTCGATCACCGCGTCGCTCGCTCGTTTCGGTATCGACGACTATCTCAGGCAATCGACCTCGCTGTCCGCGCGCCATGCGGACGCCGCCGATCTCGCCGATCTCGATCTGCAGCCGGGCGCCATCGTGCTGGTGACAGTGGCCGTCAACGTCACGCCCGACGGCCAGCCAATCCAGTTTTCCGAATCGCGTTTTCCGGCCGAGCGAGTGGAGCTGAAGCTCTCGGCGCTATAACGCCCCGGCTATCCGATCTCGATCACGGCCTTTATCAGGCCCGACTTCTCGTGTGCCCAGCGTGCGAGATCCCCTGGCGTATCGGCCAGCGTGGTGCGGTGGGTGACGAGCTTGGCCAGCGGCACAGCACCATTGCGGATCGAGGCGGCGACATGATCGAAGTCGGCGCGCAACGCATTGCGGCTGCCGACCAATGTCATTTCGCGCTTGTGGAATTCAGGATCGGAAAAGACGATGTCGTCCTTGACGACACTGACCAGCACCAGCGTGCCGCCATGCGCGACATGGGCGAAGGCCGATTGCACCGACCGGGTGTTGCCGGTGGCGTCGAAGACCACGTCGAAGCCTTCGCCGCCGGTCGCATCACGCACCAGATCGGACACGGGTGCTTGCGAGCCGTCGAGAATCGAAAAGCCGAGCTCACTCGCCGCGAAGACCAGTCTTTCGGAGCTCATGTCGAGAAGTGTCACCTCGAGCCCGGCAATGCGTGCGAAGATGGCGGTGCCAAGCCCGATCGGGCCGGCGCCGATGACTAGCGTGCGTGCACCGGGCTCGGAACGCGCGCGGCGCACGGCATGCGCGCCGATGGCCAGGAATTCGACGGCGGCGGCGTCGGCGAGCGACAGACCATTTGTGGGATAGAGATTCTCAGCCGGCACCAGGATCTGTTCGCACATGGCGCCGTCGCGATGCACGCCGAGCACTTCGATCCTGACACAGCAATTTGGTTTGCCATGCCGGCAGGCGATGCATTTGCCGCAGGAGAGATACGGGTTGATGATGACCGGTTCGCCGACCGCAAGCCCGACTCCTTCGCCGACTTCGACGACGGTGCCAGACACCTCATGGCCCATGATGCGGGGGTAGGCGAGGAACGGATGCTTGCCCTCGAAGATATGGTAGTCGGTGCCGCAGATGCCGACATGGCTGACCGCCACCAGTGCCCAGCCGGGAGGCGGCGAGCCGGGAGCCGGACGGTCTTCCAGAATGAGTTCGCCGGGCGAGCGGCAGACGACGGCTTTCATGTTTCAGTCCATTTTGGGTTTACGAAAACGCCGGCCCGTTTTGATACCGGGCCGGAGATCGTTTTTCGGCTCGTTGACTACTTGCCGCCGCGGCGGCGCAGGCCGTCGAAATAGACAATGACGATGATCAGCACGCCGGTGATGACACGCTGCCAGAAGGCGTTGACGTTGAGCAGGTTGGCGCCGTTATTGATGGTGGCGAGAATGAAGGCGCCGAGCAGCGGCCCGTGCACCGAGCCGACCGCGCCGAACAGGGAGGTGCCGCCGATCACCGACGAGGCGATCGCCTGTAATTCCCAGCCTTCGGCCTGCGTCGGATTGCCGATGCCGATGCGCGAAGCCAAGAGCACGCCGACGAAGGCCGCGCAGAGACCCGACAGCGTGTAGGCCATGAAGATGGTGCGCTGGACGTTGACGCCGGACAGGCGCGAGGCCTCGGCGTTCGACCCGACCGAGAACAGGTACCGGCCCCAGCGGCTGTGATGCAGGAAGATATAGGCGGGTATGCCGACCAGCAGGACCATCCAGAACAGATTGGGAACGCCGAGGAAGGAGTTGCGCGAGAATTCCTGGAAAGCATCATTGTTGATCGAAATCGAATTGCCGTTGGTCATCAAGAGGCCAATGCCGCGCAGCGACGTCAGGGTCGCCAGCGTGATGATGAAGGGCGGCAGGCCCATCTTGACGATGCCAAAACCATGGAAGAGGCCGATGGCGACGCCGACCAGCAAGGTGAGCAGGATGGCGAGGAAGACCGGGACGCCGGCATTGATCAGCATCGCGGCGATGACGGTTGCGAAGCCGACCACCGCGCCGACGGACAGATCGATGCCGCCGGTGATGATGACGAAGGTCTGGCCGACAGCCAAAATGGCGATCATCGAACCCTGACGCAGCAGGTTCGAGATGTTGTTGGCCGACGCGAAGCTCGATGTGGACAACGACAGGATGACCCACAGCAGCACCAGCAGCGCCAGCAGCGTCAGTCCGAACAGGGCGTTGTAATTGCGCTTCGGTTTTTCGGCAGGAATCGCCTCGGTGCTCATGTCTTTCCTCCCAGCTTTTCTTGTTTCTCGGCGAGCGCCTGTGTGAGAATGTCCTCGTGATCGGCGGTGTGGAACCCGTGCGTGGCCACCAGCTTGCCGCGGCGGAACACGTGCAGCGTGTCGGCCAGTTCATAGACCTCCGGCAAATAGGACGAGATCAGGATGATGCCGGCGCCCTTCGACAAGAGCGCGCTGAACAGGCGGTAGATTTCGGCCTTGGTGCCGACATCGACGCCAACCGTCGGCTCGTCGAAGATGAACAGCTTGGCACCGTGCGCCAGCCATTTGCCGATAACGATCTTCTGCTGGTTGCCGCCGGATAGGCTGGAAGCCAACGCATGGCGCGTCGGAGTCTTGATCCTGAGGCCAGCAATCTGGCGGTCGGCCTCGGCCTTCTCTTTCGCGTTCGAGATCAACAAATTGCTGGAGATGCGCTTGTAGATCGGCAGGTTGAGGTTGAGGCCAACCGGCAAATTGAGGCAGAGACCCTGGTCGCGGCGGCTTTCCGGCGCCAGCGCCATGCCGAGCTTGATCGCGTCATGCTCGGAGTTGATTTGGACATCCTTGCCTTCCCACAGGACCTGGCCGGCCGACTTCTTGTGCCGGCCGTAGAGCGTGGTGACGAATTCGCTGCGCCCGGCGCCGATCAGGCCGTAGAGCCCGACGATCTCGCCGGCACGGACCGTCATCGACACGTTTTCGAAGCCCTTGCCCGAGAGGTTCCTGGCCTCGATGATCGCCGCACCGGGAGTGAAATGCTCCTTGTGGTAGATTTGTTCGATCGAGCGGTTGATCATCAGCTTGACGAGTTCTGCATCGTTGGTCTCGCTGATGTTCCTGGTGCCGACCAGCGTGCCGTCGCGCAGCACCGAAACACGATCGGCGAGCTCGAACACTTCCTCCATGCGGTGGCTGATATAGATGATCGTCACGCCCTCGGTCTTCAGGCGGCGGATCAAGGTGAAGAGCTGGTCGGCCTCCTTGCGGGTCAGGTAGGCGGTCGGCTCGTCGAAGATCAGGAATTTGGTGCCACGCACGGTGGCGCGGGCGGCGGCGATCAACTGCTGCTGGCCGATGGTCAGATCGCCCAATGTGACATGCGCCGGCAAGTCGAAGCCGAGATCATCGATGATCTTCTGCGCTTCCTTGACCATGGCGCGCTGCTGCAGGATGCCGAAGCGCGAATTCTCCTCGCCGAGGAACATGTTGGCGGCGACCGTGAGGTGACGGCAGAGCACGACTTCCTGGTGGACGGCGTTGATGCCGAGCGCCATCGCCTCATGCGGGGTCGCCAGTGCAGCCGGTTGACCCTCCCAGATCACTTCTCCGGAGGTGCGCGGCATGACGCCGGTCAAAAGCTTGATGAGCGTGGATTTGCCGGCGCCGTTCTCGCCGACGATGGCGTGGATCTCGCTTGCCTTGAAGGCAAGGTCCACCGGCTTCAAGGCATGAGTGCCGGGATAACGCTTTTCCAGCCCACGCAATTCGAGGATGGTCCTGCCGGGCTCCAGCGCGGGAGCCGGATGCAGTTCGTGCGCCGTCGGCGTCATGGCGATCCTCCCAGATTGGCCCCGCGGCTGGCACCTGGCGAGGCTGTGATCGTCTTTTCAAACAGCCTAGCCGAAGCCGGCCGATTGCCAAGCCGCTCGTGGCGGCGGATGTTTCCGGGGCGCGACGCCCCGGAAACGGTTTTTGAACACTGGCTGCTCAGAGCTTCGGATTGAGCAGCGCGTCGATCTTGGGATCCTTCATGTTGTCCTTGGTCACGAGATTGGCACCGGTGTCGACATTTGCCTCCACCTTCTCGCCCTTCGAAGCGGCGAGCGCCGTCTTGATGCCGTCATAGCCCATCCGGTACGGATCCTGGACGACGAGGCCCGAAATGACGCCGTCATTGAGGAACTTGATCAGCTTCTCGTCGCTGTCGAAGCCGATCAGTCCGACCTTGCCGGCAAGTTTGTTCTCGGCGATCGCCTGGCCGACGCCTTGCGCCATGATCAGGTTTGACGCGAAGATGCCCTTCAGGTCCGGATTGGCGGTGATCAGGTCGGTCGCGATGTTGAGGCCGGTGGTGGCCTGGCCGTCGGCGTATTTGTCGGCGATCAGTTCGAGGCCGGGATATTTGGCCTTGAGCTGTTCCTTGAAGCCTTGCGCGCGCTGTTCGAGCGAGCCAGCGCCAGGGAGCGCCGTGATAAGCGCAACCTTGCCTTCGACCTTGCCGCCGTTGGCGGCGCCGATCGCGGCGGCGAGACCGTCAGCGGCGACGCGGCCGCCCTGGACGTTGTCGGTGGTCAGGAACGAGGTGAAGGCCTTGGAGTCGGCGCCGGAGTCGATGCCGATGACCTTGACCTTGGCCGCGGCCTCGTCGATCGGCTTGCCGAGCGCCTTGGCTTCGGTCGGCGCGATGACGACGGCGGCCGGGTTGCCGGCGACGGCGTTCTCGAGGATCGAGATCTGGCCGTTGACGTCGGTCTCAGCCTGGGCGCCGAGTTCCGGCACATTGACGCCGAGATCCTTGCCAGCCTTGCGGGCGCCGGCCAGGACGATCTGCCAGTAGAAGGACGTGGTATCCTTGACGATGATCGGAATGGTCACGTCCGCCGCCGAAACCGGTGCGGTATGCATGACGCCGGTGAGCATCGAGGCTGCCGCCAGGGCCATGACGGCGCGGCGGTTGAGAATGCTGGTCACGAATTTCATAGGATCCTCCCTAAGTCGCCTGGTGAAACGTTACGGAAGCCCGGTTCGGATAGGCGTTGCCCAAACAGAACTTTATCAATAAAAAACAGTTGCACTGTTTTGATAGTCCATCGATCCAGCCGATGCAAGCGGTGTTTCCGGCCAACTCTCCCGTAGGCCTGACAACGACTCCTACCGGCGTCGGCTCCTCTCCAGTCTTGGTCGGGCGCTTCCGTTTCCGTTCTGAGGGAGTATGGAATATTAATTCCATACTCCAGTCAATATGGAATGTTCATTCTTCCAGATCGCGATATTGTGAAGCCCGCCCGCGACCCTGTGGACATCGCGAAAGTGCGGGCTTCAAGGCAGTTCCTGCACCACGGTGTAGGGACGATACTTGGCATATTCTGTCTCCGGCACGTCGATATCGAGCAATTCGAGGTTGCGCGTCAGGTTCGCCAATTTTGCGGTGCCGGTCAGCACGGTGGCGACTGTTGGCTCGTGCAAAGGAAACTGGAACGCGGCCGCCGCCAGCGGATAACCGCCTTCACCGGCGATCTTCTCCATGGCGTCGACACGACCGAGCACATCGTGGCTGGCGGGTGCGTAGTCGAAATGCGCGCCTTGCACCGGCCCGGTCGCCAATATGCCCGAGTTGAAAACACCACCGATCACCAGCGAGGTCTGTTGCGCGCGGCACAGCGGCAGCAGTTCGGCTTCCGCGCTGCGGTCGAGCAAGGAATAACGGCTGGCGAGCAGGGTGCAGTCGAGCGGCGCCCGGCGCATGACTTCGAGGCAGATCTGGACTTCGTTGACGCCGAGCCCATAGGCCGAAATCGTGCCGGCCCGCTTCAGCTCTTCGAGCGCCTTGAGCCCGCCGTCCATCAGCTGGCGAAAGTGCAGTTTGGTCTTCTCGACTCCGTGCGTGTAGACGCCGATGTCGTGCACATACAGGATGTCTATCCTGTTTAGCCCAAGGCGCGCATAGCTGAAGTCGACCGACCGCATGATACCGTCATAGGAATAGTCGTAGTCCAGCGCGAAGGGCAGCGGATCGACATAGGAGTGGTCGGGAACCTGGTCTTCCGGCACCGGGCGGAACAGGCGGCCGACCTTGGTCGACAGCACGTAGGAATCACGCGGCTTGTAGCGCAGAAAGTCGCCGAAGCGACGCTCCGACAGGCCGAAACCGTAGAAGGGCGCGGTATCGAAATAACGCAAGCCGGCTTCCCACGCGCCCTGCAATGTTTCCATAGCCGCTTCACGCGAACAGGCCCGGTATAGACCGCCGATCGCGGCGCCGCCGAAACTGACTTCGGTCACCTCCAGCGCTGTCTGGCCGATACGGCGTTTTTTCATCCACAACCTCCCTATTCCCGGCCACTTGTGCGGCCGGGCAGTCTACCAGATATCAGTCGAATTAGAGCGTTGCGCCGAGATGCCAGGGCACGAACTCGTTGTCGCCGTAGCCGAAATCCTCGCTTTTGGTCTTGCGGCCCGAAGCCGTCTCGACGATCAGTTCGAAGATCTCGCGGCCCATGCCGGCAATGGTCTTTTCGCCGGAGGCGATGACGCCGCAATTGACATCCATGTCCTCTTCCATCTGGTTATACATGGTCGAGTTGGTGGCGACTTTGATCGAGGGTGTCGGCCGGCAGCCGAAGCAGGAACCGCGGCCGGTGGTGAAGACGATGACATTGGCGCCGCCCGCGACCTGTCCGGTGGCCGAGACCGGGTCGTAGCCGGGCGTGTCCATGAACACCAGCCCGTTGCCGGTGACCTTCTCTGCATAGCCGAACACGCCGTTGAGCGGCGTCTGGCCGCCCTTGGCGACCGCGCCGAGCGACTTTTCCAGGATCGTGGTGAGGCCGCCGCGCTTATTGCCGGGCGAGGGGTTGTTGTCGATCGAGGCGCCATGCTTGGCGACGTGATCTTCCCACCATTTCACGTAGCCATCGAGTTTCTTGGCGATCTCGGGGCTTGCGGCGCGGTAGGCGAGCAGGTGTTCGGCGCCGTAGATTTCCGTCGTCTCGGAAAGGATGCCGATGCCGCCGACGCCGGCCAGGATGTCGACCGCCGCGCCCAGAGCCGGGTTGGCCGTGATGCCCGACATGCCGTCGGAGCCGCCGCATTGCAGGCCGACGACGATCTCGCTGACCGGAATCGGTTCGCGTTTCAACTGGCCGACTTCCTCGGCGATCTCGGCCAGCACGCCGATCGCCTTTTCCACCGATTTGCGCGACCCGCCGGCATCCTGGATGTTGAAGTGGCGCTTGCCGGCGGCGGCACCCTTTTGGCCGTAAAGCGTGAGCTGGTTGACCTCGCAGCCGAGGCCGACCATCAGCACGCCGCCGAAGTTCGGGTGGCGGGCATAGCCGGCCAAGGTCCGATGCAGCACCATCATGCCGTCGCCGGTGGCGCTCATGCCGCAACCCTGGCCATGGACGATCGGCACGAAGCCATCAATGCCGGGATATTTCGGCAGCAAGGTCCTGTTGGCGGTGTCGGCGATCGAATGGCAGACGGTGGCCGAGCAATTGACGCTGGCGATGATGCCGATGAAGTTGCGGGTGCCGGCGCGGCCATCGGCGCGGCGATAGCCCATGAAGGTGCGGGCGCGGTCGGCCTCCGTCGCATGCTCGGCCTCGCTCGGCGGCACCACCGGCAGGCGGCCGGCCTCGAAGACCAGATTGTGCGAATGGACATGCTCGCCCGGTGCGATGTCCTGTGTGGCGCGGCCGATCGCCTGGGCGTATTTGACGACTGCTTCACCCGCGGCGATCGGCTTGATCGCCACCTTGTGGCCAGGCTCGATGACGGCGGCAGCGAGCGCGCCGCCCGGCAGCGTGGTGCCGATCTCGATACGGCCATTGGCAACGGCAACATTGTCGGCGGGGGACAGAAGAATGGTGTTCGAGACGTTCACGGGCGTTTCCTGGGTGATCCTGGGATGCGCGGATTGACACGCGCCTGTTAAGAGTTAATGTCTTTTATCGTGAAAAAACAGTTTTGCGTCAATTGTTTTTTCGCCGCAGTTCGCCCTGAGGCAAGTGGTGGTGCCGGAACAATGAACCGGACCCGGAGAAAGAGATTCCTGCTTTTCAGGGTCATTGGAACACATATTGCGCTTCAAGCCGGCCGCCGCAAGCGCGGGCATGAATGGATCAGGGGATGTCGAAGAGCAACAACGTCTATAAGGACGCCTATAACCGCTGCCTCAGGCTGCTCGACGAAACGCGCAGCCTGCCGTCGGAACCGGAGTTGGGCGCGGTGCTCGGCGTCAGCCGCACGACGGTGCGCAGCATCCTGGCGCGCATGGAAGAGACCGGACTGATCGCCTGGAACAAGCGCGCCAAGACGGTGCTGCGCGCTCCGCGTCCCGATGATTTCTTTCCCGAGGAAGAGACCGACACGCTGGCCGAGATTATCGAACGGTCGTTCATGCGCAGGCTGCTGGCCGGCGGCGCCGAGGCCGGCATGCAGATCAACGAGCTCGAACTGGCGCGCGAGATCGGCGTCGGCACCACCAGCGTGCGCGAGTTCCTGATCCGCTTCTCCCGCTTTGGCCTGATCGAAAAACGCCGCAACAGCCATTGGGTGCTGAAGGGCTTTACGCGGGCCTTCGCACTGGAACTGACCGAGATCCGCGAAATGTTCGAATTGCGCTCGGCCGCCGCCTTCACTGCGCTGCCGCAGGACAGTCCGGTCTGGGGCGATCTCGACCGGCTGGAGGGGGAACACCGCGTTCTGGCACGCGAGATCGCGACGCGCTTCAATGAGTTCTCGGAGCTGGACGAGCGCCTCCACCGGCTCATCCACCGCGCCTCGCGCAACCGCTTCATCGTCGATTTCTACGACGTCATCGCCATGATTTTCCACTACCACTACCAGTGGAACAAGGCGCAGGAACGCGAGCGCAACGAAGTCGCGATCGGCGAACATCTGGCCTATATCGAGGCACTCAAGTCGCGCGACCTCGGCAAGGTCGATGCCGCCTGCCGCAGGCATTTGAAGTCGGCACGCCAGACATTGCTGACCTCGATCCCGGAAAGCCGGTCATCCCAAAAGAGCTGATCCTGCCGTGTTGCCGCAGTGTCGATTTGGCGATTTTCGACCTGTCCCGGCCGTGGTAGGTATCGTCATCGATCGTTTGAAGAGGCAGATGGTTTGAGCCGTCGGGGGAGACAACGGTGCATGCCGGTCGCGCTTGTCGCGGCCTGTCTGCTGTTGCTCCAGTCGACACTTGGTGCGTTCGCCTTCAGCTCCGGGCCGAGTGCCGCGCCGCTCGATGCCTTCGGCAACGTCATCTGTACCCGCGACGGCGCCACCCAGCTTCCCGGCGGCGACCAGCACCCGTCACATCTGCCGGCCTGCTGCACGCTCGGCTGCAGCATGTTTTCGCCGGCCTATGCGCCGCCGCCCGATGCGGGGCTTGCGCTTGCGTCCCTTTCCTTCGAGACCGTCGCCTTCGTCTTTCCGGCGACCACCCATCTCGACTTCGCCCGCGAACGCTCCCCATCGAACCCGCGCGCGCCGCCGCTTGCGGCCTGAGCCTGCTTGCTTGCGGAACCTTTCGCGAGCGTACTCATCCAAGATCAAAACCATTCGCGACCGGCGACGGCGCGATCATCACGTCATGGAGCAACCATGTCCCATTCTTTCCGTATGTCGGCGGGCACTGTGTTCGGCCGCATCCCGCCTCGGTTCAAAGCCGATCTCGGCATTGTCACGCTGGCCTTTGCCCTGTTGTTCGTCGGCGCCCAGGCCGTCCTGGCGCATGAATTCAAGGTGGGCAATCTCGAAATCGAACACCCCTGGTCGCGCGCCACGCCGGCTGGCGCCAAGGTGGCCGGCGGCTATTTCACCGTCATCAACAAGGGCAGCGCCGCGGACCGGCTGCTGTCGATTTCCTCCGACGTCTCCGAAAAGGCCGAGCTGCATCAAATGGGCGTCAAGGACGGCGTCATGACCATGCGGCCAGTTGACGGTGGCCTGGAGATTCCGGCCGGAGGCAAGGTGGCGCTGGCGCCCGGTGGCTATCACCTGATGTTCATCGGCCTGAAGCGGCAACCCAAGCAGGGTGAAAAATTCGCCGCCACGCTGACTTTCGAGAAGGCCGGCGCCGTCAGCGTCGAGTTCGCCGTCGAGGGCATGGGTGAAATGGGCGGCATGGACGACCACGCCAATTGATCGCGCCGATCCACCATTTTTTTGAAATCAGAGGGACCATCATGATCAAGTATCTTTTGGCGGCCGGCGCGTTTCTCGTGCTGGGGACAAATGCCGCCTTGGCGCACATCACGCTCGAAACCCAGGAGGCGGCCGTCGGCTCGACCTACAAAGCTGTGCTGCGCGTGCCGCATGGCTGCGACGGCAAGGCGACGACCGCCGTGCGTGTGCAGATTCCGGAAGGGGTGATCGCGGTGAAGCCGATGCCGAAGCCCGGCTGGACACTGCAGACCAAGAAGGGCAAATATGAAAAATCCTACCAGCTCTATGGCCAGGCGGTGGCCGACGGAGTCAAGGAAGTCGACTGGAGCGGCGGCAATCTGCCGGATGAATTCTACGACGAGTTCGTCTTCCGGGCGACGCTGACGGCCGATCTGCCCGCCGGCCAGAAGCTCTACTTCCCGGTGGTGCAGGAATGCGGCGATGCCGCCGCCCGCTGGATCGAGATTCCGGCGGCCGGACAGGATGAGGACGCGCTGGAGACCCCGGCGCCAGGCATCAAGCTCACGCCGAAGAAATGATTTTCTGGCGGCGCGCCCTGTCCGCAAGGTGCGCCGCCAATTCCATGGCGGCAGCATGAACCCAACATCCCCACTCCAAAGGACCGCAATGGCCGGCAAGCGATTCGGCTGGGCTGGTGGGCTCTTCGCGGTGCTCATGGCGCTCATCGTCATGGCCTCGACAGGCCAGGCCTTTGCCCATGCGGCGCTGATCAAGACCGACCCGACCGACGGCGCCGTGCTGGCGCAGGCGCCGGCGCGGTTCTCGCTGACCTTCAGCGAGCCGGTCTCGCCGCTGGTGCTGACGCTGGTGACGCCCGATGGTACGCCGATCCCGCTGACATCCTTCCGCCTCAGCGACCAGACGGTCGAGATCGACAATCCGCAAACACTCAAATCCGGCACGCATGTGCTGAGCTGGCGTGTCATCTCCGCCGATGGCCATCCGGTCGGCGGCTCGCTGCTGTTTTCCATCGGTGCGCCAAGCGGGCCTCCAGCCGTCTCCGAGGCGGTCGACTGGCCGTTGCGGTCGGCGATCTGGATCGGCAAGGTCGTTCTCTATGCCGGCCTTTTCCTCGGCACTGGCGGCGCTTTCGCCCTTGCCTGGCTGGCCGGGGATGGCCGCGCCGGTCAACGCTTTGTTGCCGGGACGATCCTGTGCGGGCTGGTGGCGGCACCCTTGTCGCTCGGCTTGCAAGGTCTCGATGCGCTCGGTGCGCCGCTCTCCCATCTGGCGCAGCCGGTGGTCTGGCGCACAGGGCTCGGCACCAGCTTCGGCTGGACGGTGCTGATCGCCCTGATCGCGCTGGGGCTTGGCCTGCTGTCGCTGGCCGGACCGCGCGCGGCCGCCAGGCAGCTTGCCCTTGCCGGGCTGGTCGGTGTGGGCGCAGCGCTTGCCGCCAGCGGCCATGCCAGTGCCGCCGAACCGCAATGGCTGACACGGCCGCTGGTCTTCGTCCATGGCGTCGGTATCGCCTTCTGGGCCGGCGCTCTGGTGCCGCTCGGCCTCTCGCTGAAGCGTCAAGCGGCCGGCGCCGTTGAATTCCTGCGCCGCTTCTCATGGGCAATCGTGCCTGTGGTCCCCTTGCTTGCCGCGGCAGGCATCGTGTTGGCCGTGATCCAGGTGCAGACGCCCTCGGCGCTGGTCGACACTGCCTATGGCCGGTTGCTGCTGATCAAGCTCGCGCTGCTGGTCTTCCTGTTCACGCTGGCCGCCGTCAATCGCTGGAAGCTCACCGCTTCGGCCGAGGCGGGCGCGACCGAGGTGCAACGCCGGCTCACCCGCTCGGTCGGCGTCGAAGTGCTGATCGTGCTGGCGATCTTCGGGGTCGCGGCAGGCTGGCGCTTCACGCCGCCGCCACGAGCGCTGGCGATCGCCGCGGCCCAGCCGGTTTCGGTCCACGTCCACGCGCTACAGGCGATGGCCGATCTCAGCATCACGCCTGGCCATGCCGGACCGGTCGCCGCCTCGATGATCATCATGAGCGGCGATTTCGGACCGCTCGACGCCAAGGAAGTGACGCTGGTGCTGTCGAAGCCCGATTCCGGCATCGAGCCGCTGAAGCGCGCGGCAACCAGGCCCGGCGATGGCAGCTGGCGTGTCGACAACCTCATCATCCCGGTTCCCGGCCGCTGGACAGTGCGCATAGACATACTGGTCTCGGACTTCGACATGGTGAAGATCGAGGCGCCGATCGACATCAGGCCGTAATGGCCGCGACAACACAATTGGGCGAGGCGGTTGACGCGGGCCTGAAGGCCCGTCAATCATCCAAGCAATAATGGGCAGAACGGGCTCGAGCTCGAAAACACCAGATCCGGAAACAGGGAAGAAACGATGGAAAAAGCCGAAATCGGCCTGATCGGCCTTGGCACGATGGGCTCCAACCTGGCGCTGAACATCGCCGAGCACGGGCACCGCATCGCCGTCTTCAACCGCACCAAGGCACGCACGGACGCTTTCGTCGAGAATGCCGGTGCGCTCAGGGACATGGTCATTCCTTGCCACAGTCTGGAGGAACTCGCCGCGGCGATCCGGCCGCCGCGCCCGATCATCATCATGGTGCTGGCCGGCAAGCCGGTCGACGAGCAGATCGAAGCCTTGCGCGGCGTGCTGTCCGACAACGACATCGTCATCGATGCCGGCAATGCCAATTTCCGCGATACGATGCGGCGCTTCTCGGAACTGTCCGGCTCGGGCTTGACCTTCATCGGCATGGGTGTCTCCGGCGGCGAGGAGGGCGCACGCCACGGACCGTCGATCATGGTCGGCGGCACCGAAGACTCCTGGAAGCGTGTCGAGAAGGTGCTGACCGCCATCTCCGCCAAGTTCAACGACGAGCCCTGTGCCGCCTGGCTCGGCACTGACGGCGCCGGACATTTCGTCAAGACCATCCACAACGGTATCGAATATGCCGACATGCAGATGATCGCCGAGATCTACGGCATCCTGCGCGATGGTCTGGGCATGGGGCCGAAAGAGATTGGCACGGTGTTTTCCAACTGGAACAAGGGCCGGCTCAATTCCTACCTGATCGAGATCACCGCCAAGGTGCTCGCCGCCGACGATCCGAAGACCGGCAAGCCGGTGGTCGACATCATCCTCGACCGCGCCGGCCAGAAGGGCACCGGCAAATGGTCCGTCATCGAGGCGCAGCAGCTCGGCATTCCGGCGACAGCGATCGAAGCGGCGGTGGCGGCGCGCGTGCTGTCGTCGATCAAGGACGAACGGCAGGCGGCCGAAAAAGCCTATGGCAATATCGGCGTGACGAAAATTTCCGGCGACAAGGACGCGCTGCTGAAAGACCTCGAACTGGCGCTGTTCGCCGGCAAGATCGCCGCTTACGCGCAGGGTTTTGCGGTGATGAGCGGCGCTTCGAAGGAGTTCAACTGGAACCTGCCGATGCCGACCATCGCCAAGATCTGGCGCGCCGGCTGCATCATCCGCTCGCAGATGCTCGACACGATGGCCGAAGCGTTCGGCAGCGGCGGCGCTTTGACCAACCTTTTGATGGCGCCGGCCTTTATCACCATGATGCAGGAGGCGCATCCGTCGCTGCGACGTGTCGTCGCGAGGGCTTCCGAGGCCGGTGCGCCGGTGCCGGCGCTGTCTTCGGCGCTTGCCTATTTCGACAGCTACCGCCAGGGCCGCGGTACCTCGAACCTGATCCAGGCGCAGCGCGACTTCTTCGGTGCGCATGGTTTCGAGCGCATTGGCGAGCAGGGTGCGTTCCACGGGCCGTGGGGCAGCGGCGCGGCTGGCTAATCGTTCTCATGGAATATCTGGCATTGCTTGCATGCCGTGCCGGAAATACTCACCGATCCACATGCGTTTTCTCGATCCCGGGGATGCCGCCGATCTGTTGGGCAAGAAAATCGACCAGCAGCCGGACCCGGGCGATGCCCGCGCGTTGGGGGACGATCAGCATACTGAGCGGAACCGACGGCAGCGCATAGTCCGGCAGGATCGCCTCAAGCCGGCCGGACGCCAGGAGATCGCCGACAAGCCATTGATGGGCGGGCGCAATGCCGCGCCCGGCGAGCAGGGCTTCGCGTGCGGCAAGTCCGTGGTCGACCCGAAGGCGCCCGGCAAGCGGCACGACATGGCGCTCGCCGTCCGGTCCTTGCAGCATAAGGGTGTCGCTGCCCGCCACGTTTGACATGCGGATGCCCTCGTGACCGGCCAGGTCACGGGGACCTTCAGGCCTGCCGCGTTCAGCGAGATAGCCGGGTGCCGCCACGAGCAGACGCCGGGACTGGCCGAGCGCCCGCAACTTCATGGAACTGTCGGTGAGCGGGCCGAGACGAAGCGCGATATCCACGCCTTCCGTGACTAGGTCGACGCGCTCGTCGGTGAGGCTGAGATCGACGCCGATGTCGCGATAGCGGTCCTGAAACGCGAAGATCAGCCGGCTGACATGCAGCACCCCGATAGCCGCGGTGCAGGAGAGCCGGACCGTGCCCGCGGGCGCTTCGCGCGTGCCGCGGGCCTCGTCGCTCGCCTGTTCGACAAGGCGCAGGATCTGTAAGCTGTCGGCATAATAACGGCTGCCCTCATCGGTCATCGTGACACGCCGCGTGGTTCTGCTGAGCAGAGCCACCCCGACGGCCTCCTCGAGTTCACGCAGATGCCGGGTGACGGTGGACTGACCGATTCCGAGTTCACGTGCGACCGCAGAAAAGCTGCCCCGTTCGGCGACGCGAACGAAGGTGCGCATGCGCTCCAGAGTGATGTCTGATTTATCCATTAATCGGCATAATTTTATGCATTATCAAGACATAGCGGATCGTTCGGGCATTGGCTATCTCAAGGCCAACGTCTTCCAACAGGATCGCTCATCATGAAAGTGTTGCTTGTCTTCGCCCATCCCGAGCCACGGTCGCTCAACGGCGCGCTCCGTGACGTCGCCCTCAAGGAACTCGAGGCTCAAGGCCACGAGGTGCTGATATCGGACCTTTATGCCGACGGCTGGAAATCGGAGGTCGACCGTGCTGATTTCCCCGGCCTGTCGCCGGATGCGCGGCTGCTGCCGGTGGCGGCCTCCAAAAAGGCGTTCGAGGCCAATGCGCTGACCGAAGACGTCAAGACCGAGATCGAGAAGCTGCTTTGGGCCGATGCGCTGATCCTGCAGTTTCCGCTGTGGTGGTTCGCCATGCCGGCGATCCTGAAGGGCTGGGTCGATCGGGTCTTTGCCTACGGCTTCGCCTATGGCGTCGGTGAACATAGCGACAAGCGATGGGGCGACCGCTACGGCGAGGGCACACTCGTGGGCAAACGAGCAATGCTGATCGTGACGGCCGGTGGCTGGGAGGACCATTATTCCCCGCGTGGCGTCAACGGCGCGATTGACGATCTGCTGTTCCCGATCAATCACGGGATCCTTTATTATCCCGGCTACGACGTGCTTCCGCCGTTCGTGATCTACAGCGTGGATCGTTTCAACGAAGCCGGCTTCGAGCCTGTCGCCGAACGCCTGCGCGAACGGATGCGGACGCTTGCGACCACGGCGCCCATTCCCTACCGGCGCCAGAATGGTGGCGACTACCTGATCCCGAGCATGCGGCTTCGTGCCGAACTGGGTGATCCGGGAGCGGCCGGCTTCGAACTCCATTTGAACCGCGGCGCGGCCGACTAGAACGGTTCATTGTTTCACGAAACGCATGCGGATTTGCGCGTTCCGATCCAGGCCGATGCTCAGTCGGAGCGCCGATAGGCCACGACGCCCTTCGGCTCGCTCAGGCTCTGCAGCGAGCCGGGCGCGGCACCCCCGATCCAGCCGAGCACCGAGCGGGCGAGTTCGGACCCGGCCAACCGGAAGTCTTCGTTGACGACCAGCAATTCATGCCTGAACAGATGCAGCAGTTCCGACGATTGCTTCGACACAACGTCGACGTCGCGGCCGAGCTTCAGGCCGGCATCCTCGATGCCGGCGACGATAGCGAGCGTCGCGGCTGCAGCACTGCTGATGATGCCGTCCGGCCTGATGTCGCGCCGCATCAGCTGCGCCGTCCTCATCCTGATCTGCTCGATCGAGTGGTCGATAGAGACGGTGTTGAACGGCACCTCGCTGGCGCCGACTTCGCTCAGCGCGTCGGCAAAGCCGTCGACCGTATGACGGTAGTAGCTCAAACCGACCGGCGGCGTCACCAAAGCGAGCCGGCGGCGACCCATGCCGGCGAGGTGGCGCACCGCCTCGGCCGCGAAGGCGTAGTTGTCGAAATCATGATAGGGATGCACCAGCCCCATATCGGTGCGGCCATGCGTGGCAAAGGGAATGCCGCGCTCCAGCATGTAGCGGGCGCGGGGATCGTTCGGCTGCGTGCGTGAAATGATGACGCCGTCGGCGGAGCCGGTCTCAACGAGATAGCGCACCGGATCCAGCGGATCCTGCGAGCGCGAATAGGGTGTGACGATCAGATGGTAGGGCGTGTCGGCGATGACTTCCGTCACGCCATAGATGATGTCGGAGACAAAGCTCATGAGTTCGTGCTCGGTGTTGAGCACGAGGCTGATGACATTGGTCTTGCCGGTCCGCAGGCGCACGCCGGCGCGGTTCGGCCGATAGCCGATCTGCTTGGCCACGAGCTGGACACGACGCCTGGTCTCTGCGCCGATCTCGGGCGCGTCCTTCAAGGCGCGCGACACGGTGGTGACGCCGAGTCCGGTCATGAAGGCAAGCGTCTTCAGCGTCGGCCGCTCCTGTGCCGTCGCCTCGTCATCCTTGTCCGTGCGTTGTCTGTCCATCCGTCCCGCCCATCAGGCGCATAGCAGCCGCCGGGCAGCCCGGCAATGTTGCGGGCCGCTTCCCATGGCGCGTCATCTGCATTGGAAGCAATATACTGAAACGTTACAGCTTGTCACGATCGGTGTAAAAGTGGGTGCTGGCGGACACGGAAAGACATCGTCAACCGCGTGGACGAAAAATCGTTGGGATTCAGAGGGAAGCATGCTCCTAGCAAGTTTCTTGCTGCTTTTACTCATTGTGCGGCGCACTCTTGCTCATTGCGTCGCACAATAAGGCCGCAACGAAACGATTTTGTTCGCGGCTCGAAAAATATCAAACCGACTCTTGCCGGAAGGGGTTGCGCATAGTCTTCAATTGCCGTATCGAAAATCTGTAACGTTTCAGATTTCTGGGAGGAAGCCGAAATGCGATATAAATTCCTGACCGCTGCGTTTGCAGCGACGGTTGCGCTCAACTTCGCCGGGCCGGCGGCCGCGACCGATCTGGAAGTCACCCATTGGTGGACTTCCGGCGGCGAGGCGGCAGCGGTCGCCGAACTCGCCAAGGCATTCGACGCCACCGGCAATCACTGGGTCGACGGCGCCATCGCCGGATCCGGCGGCACGGCGCGGCCGATCATGATCAGCCGCATCACCGGCGGCGATCCGATGGGGGCCACCCAATTCAACCATGGCCGGCAAGCGGAAGAGCTGGTGCAGGCCGGCCTGATGCGTGACCTCACCGATGTCGCCACCAAGGGCAAGTGGACGGAGGTGGTGCGGCCCAAGAGCCTGCTCGACTCGTGCACGATCGACGGCAAGATCTATTGTGTGCCGGTCAACATCCATTCCTGGCAGTGGCTGTGGCTGTCGAACGCGGCCTTCGAGAAGGCCGGCGTTCCGGTGCCGAAGAACTGGAATGAGTATGTGGCCGCGGCTCCGGCGCTGGAGAAGGCAGGCATCGTGCCGCTCGCGGTCGGCGGGCAGGCCTGGCAGGCATCGGGCGCTTTCGACGTGCTGCTTGCCGCGGTCGGCGGAACCGACGCCTTCCTCAAGGTCTACAAGGACAAGGACGCCAAGTTCGCAGCCGGTCCCGAAGTCGCCAAGGTGTTCAAGGCGGCCGACGATGCGCGCAAGATGGCCAAGAACACGAATGTGCAGGACTGGAACCAGGCCACCAACATGGTCATCACCGGCAAGGCCGGCGGCCAGATCATGGGTGACTGGGCACAGGGCGAGTTCCAGGTGGCCGGCAAGACCGCCGGCAAGGACTACACTTGTCTTCCCGGCCTTGGCCTGAACGAGGTCATCGCCACGGGCGGCGACGCCTTCTACTTCCCGCTGCTCAAGGACGCCGACAAGGCCAAGGCGCAGGAAGTGCTGGCCGAGACCCTGCTCGATCCCAAGACCCAGGTTGCCTTCAACCTCAAGAAGGGTTCGCTGCCGGTGCGCGGCGACGTCGACCTCAACGCGGCCAATGATTGCATGAAGAAGGGCCTCGCTATCCTGGCCAAGGGCGCGGTCATCCCATGGACGGACCAGCTGCTCTCGCAGGACAGCCAGAAGCAGAAGGAGGACCTTTTCTCCGAATTCTTCGCCAAGCCGGACATGAGCCTCGAAGATGCGCAGAAGCGCTTCGCCGACATCATCGCCTCGGCTGACTGACGACTGATGAGCCGCCTCGCTCCCGACCTTGCCAGGCAGGGTCGGGAGCCCAGGCGTGCTGACTTTCCGCCCTTATCCGATCCAGCACGACTGTACCGATGAGCAAGAGCGAACGCCCGAGCCAACTCTTCCGCAATCTCAATGCGAAGGTCGCTTCGATCCCGATGATCCTCACCGCAATGGTGGTCTTTGTCGGCGGCACCGCATGGACGGTGCTCTATTCCTTCACCAATTCGAAGCTCCTGCCGCGGCTGAATTTCGTCGGGCTCGACCAGTATTACCGGCTGTGGGCGACGCCGCGCTGGCTGATTTCGATCGAGAACCTTCTGATCTACGGCGTGATCTCACTGGTGTTCTCGCTGGTGATCGGGTTTCTGCTGGCTGCCCTGCTCGACCAGAAGATCCGTTTCGAGGACACGTTCCGCACCATCTTTCTCTACCCCTTCGCACTCTCCTTCATCGTCACCGGCCTTGTCTGGCAATGGCTGCTCAATCCGGATTTCGGCGTCCAGGGCGTGGTACGAAGCCTCGGCTGGACCAGCTTCGACTTCAATCCGCTCTACAATTCCAGCATCGTCATCTATGGCATATCGATCGCGGCGCTCTGGCAAGGCACAGGGCTGATCATGTGCCTGATGCTGGCGGGCCTGCGCGGCATCGACGAGGACATCTGGAAGGCCGCACGGGTGGACGGGATACCCATGTGGAAGACCTATCTGTTCATCATCATCCCGATGATGCGGCCGGTGTTCATCACCACGCTAGTGATCATCGCGTCAGGCATCGTGAAGGTTTACGATCTCGTTGTCGCGCAGACCAGCGGCGGGCCGGGCATCGCCTCCGAAGTGCCGGCCAAATATGTCTACGACTACATGTTCTTCGCCCAGAACCTCGGCCAGGGTTTTGCCGCCTCGACCATGATGCTGCTGTCGGTGATGATCGTCATCGTGCCGTGGGCCTATCTCGAATTCGGAGGCCGCAAGCGTGTCTGACCATGCCGTCGCCTTGTCCGCCACGTCGTCAAACCCGCGGGATGATGCCGCCGGCCCGAGCGGGCCAAAGCCGCGGCACATGTTCTCGCGCCGCAACATTTTCCTCTACGGCACGCTTGTGGTGGTCGCGCTCTACTACCTTCTGCCGCTCTATGTGATGGTCGTCACCTCGCTCAAGGGCATGCCGGAGATCCGACTCGGCAACATCTTCTCGCCGCCGCTCGAGATCACCTTCGAGCCCTGGGTCAAGGCGTGGTCGCAGGCCTGCACCGGCCTGAATTGCGATGGGCTTTCCCGTGGTTTCTGGAACTCGGTGCGCATCACCGTTCCTTCAGTGATCCTGTCGATCGCCATCGCTTCGGTGAACGGCTATGCGCTGGCCAACTGGCGCTTCAAGGGCGCCGACACGTTCTTCGTCATCCTGATCGTCGGCGCCTTCATTCCCTATCAGGTGATGATCTATCCCATCGTCATCATCCTGCGCGAGATCGGCCTCTATGGCAGCCTTACCGGCCTGGTGATCGTGCACTCCATCTTCGGCATGCCGATCCTGACGCTTCTGTTCCGCAATTATTTCACCTCCATGCCGGAAGAGCTATTCCGGGCGGCGCGCGTCGACGGTGCCGGCTTCTGGGGCATCTATCTGCGCATCATGCTGCCGATGTCGCTGCCGATCTTCGTCGTCGCCATCATCCTGCAGGTGACAGGCATCTGGAACGACTTCCTGTTCGGCGTCGTCTACACCCGCCCCGACACCTATCCGATGACGGTGCAGCTCAACAACATCGTCAACTCGGTGCAAGGCGTGAAAGAATACAACGTCAACATGGCCGCCACCATCCTGACCGGGCTGGTGCCGCTGATCGTCTATTTCATTTCCGGCAAATTGTTCGTGCGCGGCATCGCCGCCGGCGCGGTGAAAGGGTGATGGCGATGGCGGCGAACGGTACCAGTGTTTCGATCCAGGATCTGTCGCTGAACTTCGGCGCCATCTCGGTGCTGCAGACGCTCAACCTCGATGTCGCCGAAGGCGAGTTCATCGTGCTGCTCGGGCCCTCCGGCTGCGGCAAGTCGACCTTGCTCAACTGCATCGCCGGCCTGCTCGACATTTCCGAAGGCCGTATCTTCATCAAGGGCAAGAACGTCACCTGGGAAGAGCCCAAGGACCGCGGCATCGGCATGGTCTTCCAGTCCTATGCGCTCTATCCGCAGATGACGGTGGAGAAGAACTTGTCCTTCGGGCTGCGCGTCGCCGGCATCGCCAAGGACGAGATCGCCAAGCGCATCGCGCGGGCCGCCGAGATCCTGCAGATCGAGCCGCTTTTGCAGCGCAAGCCGGCCGCACTCTCCGGCGGCCAGCGCCAGCGCGTAGCCATCGGGCGGGCGCTGGTGCGCGATGTCGACGTCTTCCTGTTCGACGAACCGCTGTCCAATCTCGATGCCAAGCTGCGTTCCGAACTGCGCGTCGAGATCAAACTTCTGCACCGTAAATTGCAGAACACGATGATCTACGTCACCCATGACCAGATCGAGGCGATGACGCTGGCCGATCGCATAGCGGTGATGAAGGGCGGTGTCATCCAGCAGCTCGACGCGCCGCAAACCATCTACAACCGTCCGGTCAACCGGTTCGTTGCCGGGTTCCTCGGCTCACCGGCGATGAACTTCGTCGAGGGGCAGTTGGAGACCGGCACGACGGCAGTGTTCAAGACCGGGGATTTGAACATACCGCTCGATCGCTACAGCTTCGACGGCACCGGCGACAAGAGCGGGCCTTGCGTGTTCGGGATCCGGCCGGAGCACGTTGTCTTTGGCGAGGCCGCGAATTCCATGCCCTTTGCCACCGATGCCGCCGTCGAGATCGTCGAGCCCATGGGCTCCGATACACTGGTGTGGACGAAGCTCGGCGGCCGCATTTTTTCCTTCCGTGTCGAGGCGGAAAAAACGCTGCGCAATGGCGATCCGATCCGAATCGGTTTCGATCCCGCCCGCGCCTCGCTGTTCGACACCCCATCCGGAAACCGCATGTAGCTCCCAAGAAAACCATCCTCCCAAAGACAATCCCAAGCAGAACGGACAGAGACGATGAACTGGTCATTCCAACTTTACAGCGCTCGCAATTTCTTGCCCTGGACCGATGTGCTCGAAATGCTCGGCAAGCTCGGTTACGCCGAGGTCGAAGGCTTCGGCGGCGTCTATGACGATCCCAAGGCCTTCCGCGCCGAACTCGACAAGTACGGCCTTTCGATGCCGACCGGGCATTTTTCCATCGATGCGCTGGAGAAGGATTTCGACGGCGTGCGCAGGATCGCCGAAACGCTCGGCGTCAAGCTTTTGATCTGCCCTTATCTGATGGCCGAGGACAGGCCATCCGACGCCGCCGGCTGGCGCGCCTTCGGCGAGCGTCTGGCCAAGGTCGGCGACGTGGCCTCGAAGGCCGGCTATGGCTTTGCCTGGCACAACCATGATTTCGAATTCAAGACGCTCGCCGACGGCTCGCTGCCGCAGGACCATATCCTGTCGTCCGCCCCCAATATTGGCTGGGAAATGGACGTTGCCTGGGTGGTGCGCGGCGGCGCCGACCCGCTACCCTGGATCGAGAAGCACGGCCAGCGCATCGTCGCCGTCCATGTCAAGGATATGGCGAAGCCTGGCGAGGGGCTGGATGAGGATGGCTGGTCGGATGTCGGGCATGGCACAATCGACTGGGCCGGCTTGATCAAGGTGTTGCGGGCCAAGAGCGCGGCAAAATACTTTGTCATGGAACAGGACAATCCCAACGACATCGAGCGCTTCGCCCGCCGCTCGATCGCAACCGTCAAGAGCTACTAGGAACAACCGCCATGGCAAAGAAACTGGGTATTGGCGTCATCGGCTGCGGCAACATCTCGAAGGCCTATTTTTCGCTGGCGCCGCTGTTTCGCGGCATCGAGATGCGTGCCTGCGCCGACATCAACATGGATGTGGCCAGGGCGCGGGCGAAGGAATTCAAGCTCCGCGCCGAGACCGTCGAGGACCTGCTCAAGGCCGACGACATCGACATCATCGTCAACCTGACCATTCCGGCCGTGCACTACGAGGTGTCGAAGCAGGTGCTCGATGCCGGCAAGCATGTCTATTCGGAAAAGCCGTTCGTGCTGTCGCTCAGGGAAGGCCAGGACCTCAAGGCGCGGGCCGAGAAGAAGGGGCTGCGCATCGGTTCGGCGCCGGACACGTTCCTGGGCGGCGCGCACCAGCTGGTGCGTGAACTGATCGACGAGGGGAGGCTCGGCAGGATCACCAGCGGCACCTGCCACGTCATGGGCCACGGCATGGAACACTGGCATCCGAATCCCGATTTCTTCTTCCAGCCGGGCGCCGGGCCGGTGCTCGACATCGGGCCGTATTACATCACCAATCTGATCCAGCTGATCGGGCCGGTGAAGCAGGTGGCGGCTTTCGCGACGACTCCGGCCAAGGAGCGGACCATCAGCTCAAAGCCTCGCGCGGGTGAAAAAATCCCGGTCAACACACCGACCACCATTCACGGCCTGCTCGAATTCGAGAACGGCGCCGTGGTGACGCTGAACACCAGCTGGGACGTCTGGGCTCACGGCCACGCGCCGATGGAACTCTATGGTGAGGCCGGGACGGTGTTCGTGCCGGATCCGAACTTCTTCGGTGGCGACGTGCGCTTCACCGAAGAAGGCAAGCCGGTCAAGAAGCTGCCGAAATGGAAGCACCCGCTTGGCATCCCCAATGAGATGCACGGCCAGGGCATGATGGCCAATTACCGCACATCAGGCCTCGCCGACATGGCGCTGGCGATCGCTGAAGGCCGGCCGCACCGCTGTTCGATGGAACTCGCGCTGCATGCCGTCGATGTCATGACCGGCCTCCTGCGCTCGGGCGAAACCGGCAAGTTCGTCGCCATGCAAACCACATGCGAGCGCCCGGCCGCGCTTGGCGTCAAGCAAGCCAAGGATCTTCTGGCCAAGAAGAAATAGGTCGCGAAGATTATCGATAATTTTGCTTGCCCCCCTCCCCGTTCCTCCGGGGAGGGGGTAAAGGATGGGGTACGGGCATGCTCATCGCCTCTGCGATGACGGTGCCCTGTCCGTTCAGATTCGAGGATTTCCCATGACCTATGTCGCCGCTGAGAACCGCTACGAAAAAATGATCTACAACCGTTGCGGTCGGTCCGGCCTCAAGCTGCCGGCGATCTCGCTCGGGCTGTGGCACAATTTCGGCGACGATACGCCGCATCGGACCAAGCAGGCGATCGTGCGCAAGGCCTTCGACCTCGGCATCACCCATTTCGACTTGGCCAACAATTATGGACCGCCGCCCGGCTCGGCCGAGGCGGCTTTCGGCGAGATCCTGCGCACCGATTTTTCCGCCTATCGCGACGAACTGATCATCTCGACCAAGGCTGGCTATGAAATGTGGGCGGGTCCCTATGGTGAATGGGGCGGGCGCAAATACATGCTGGCCAGTCTCGACCAGAGCCTGAAGCGGATGGGCCTCGACTATGTCGACATCTTCTATTCGCACCGCTTCGATCCCGATACGCCGCTCGAAGAAACCATGGGCGCGCTCGACCATGCGGTGCGTTCGGGCAAGGCACTCTATGCCGGCATCTCGTCCTACAATTCGCAGCGCACCCGCGAGGCCGCCGACATATTGAGGCAATTGGGCACGCCCTGCGTCATCCACCAGCCGAGCTATTCGATGTTGAACCGTTGGGTCGAGGAAGATGGCCTTCTCGATACGCTCGAAGGGCTCGGCGTCGGCTCCATCGTGTTCTCGCCGCTGGCGCAAGGTATGTTGACCGATAAATATCTCGGCGGCATTCCCGATGGCAGCCGGGCGTCCCAAGGCAAGTCGCTGAAGACAGCCTTCATCAACGACCGCACCATCGCCAACATCAAGGCGCTCAACGCGATCGCCGGCAAGCGCGGCCAGACGCTGGCGCAGATGGCGCTGGCCTGGGTGCTGCGCAGGGGCTGGGTTACTTCGGCGCTGATCGGCGCCAGCCGGCCCGAGCAGGTCGAGGACTGCGTCGGCGCGCTCAAGGTGCTCGATTTCAGCGATGCCGAACTGGCCGAGATCGATACGTACGCGCGCGAGTCCGACATCAATCTGTGGGCGGCCTCCGCCGAGCGCAAAGGTCCGCCGAGGAAGTAGATGAAGCTGGCTAATAAAGGCTGGCGGAATTGCTCGCGCCGGCCTTTCACGGATGAAGTCCAGTCAGGGCGTGGCCGGCCTCCCTGAGGCGGCCTTGATCGCCGGGTGGGTCGGCCGGCCAATGGTGCCGGGCACACCCTTGGCTACCTTCGTCGAGATTTCCGCCAGTATCCTTGAACACCGTGGCGCTATCGATCCCGCCGTCACCAATGTGCCCGCGCGTCATCGACTGACCGGGACGGCAACAGAGGAGTAGCAAAGACGGCGGTTCGTCGCTATCTGAATGGGATCGGGCCGTTTGCACGCGCAGGCAGGCCGCAAACGGTGCAGGACAAGTGGAACCATGGCGGCAAGGGATGTGCTGACGAAAAACCAGTTGTGCGTGCTCGAGAAACTCGAGACCGCCAGCGGGCCGCTCAGCGCCTACACCTTGCTCGACCAGCTGCGCGAGCGCGGTTTTCGCGCGCCGCTACAGGTCTATCGCGCGCTCGACACGCTGGTGAAGTCGGGCTTCGTGCACCGGCTGGAAAGCATCAACTCCTTCGTCGCCTGCGCCGAGCCGCACGACCACAGCCACTCGATGACCGCTTTCGCCATTTGCGACGGCTGCGGGCAGGTGACCGAAATGTCCGACCACGATGTCGACCACCGGCTGAACGAATGGGTCAGCTCGACCGGCTTCGCCGCCAAGAAGGCGGTGATCGAATTTCGCGGGACGTGCGCGAAGTGTTTGGCGCAGGCGGCCTGAGGGCATTCCGCAGAGCGGTTCAGCGATTGGTAGAATCGCCTAACCGCTCTAACTCTTTGTTTTAATGCAATTTCCAAGGAAAAGCGCTAAGCGCTTTTCCCGGGAAAACCGCTATACACTTCTCCTGAAATTGCTCTAGCGCGTCAGTGCGCCTCGTCCCAATTGTTGGCGGCCCGCGCGTCGACATGCAGCGGCACCGACATCGATACCGCCGGCATCGCCGCGTTTTCCATGACATGGCGCACGACCGGGATCGTCTCCTCGACTTCCGCCTCGACCGTTTCGAAGATCAGTTCGTCATGTACCTGGAGGAGCATGCGGGCGGACAGCTTGGCCTTGTCCAAGGCTTCCTCCATGCGGATCATGGCGCGGCGGATGATGTCAGCGGCGGTGCCTTGCAGGCGGGCGTTGATCGAGGCGCGCTCGTTGAACGCCCGTAGCGACGGGTTCGACGATCTGATGTCGGGATAGTGGATGCGGCGGCCGAAGATTGTTTCGACAAAGCCGTGCTCGCGGGCATAGGCCTTGGTCTCCTCGATATAGTCGCGGATGCCGGGAAAGCGCTCGAAGTACTTCTTGATGTAGGCGCTCGCCTCCTCGCGCGGGATAGACAGCTGGTTGGCGAGGCCGAAAGCCGAGATGCCATAGATGATGCCGAAATTGATCGCCTTGGCGCGGCGGCGCACTTCCGACGGCATGCCCTCCACGGGCACATTGAACATTTCAGAAGCGGTGATGGCGTGGATGTCAGCGCCATCCGCAAAGGCCTGCCGCAGTTGCGGGATTTCGGCGACATGGGCGAGCACGCGCAGTTCGATCTGGCTGTAGTCGGCTGACACCAGCCGGTGGCTCTTGTCGGTGATGAAGGCGGTCCTGATCTTGCGCCCTTCAGCCGTGCGCACCGGAATGTTCTGCAGGTTCGGGTCGGAAGACGACAGCCGCCCGGTCGTCGTCGCGGCCAGCGCGTAGGAGGTGTGGACGCGCTTGGTTTCGGGATTGACGAAGCCCGGCAGCGCATCGGTGTAGGTCGATTTCAGCTTGGTCAGCTGGCGCCAGTCGACGACTTTGCGCGGCAGTTCGTGACCTTCGGCGGCAAGGTCTTCGAGCAGCTGCGCCGAGGTCGACCACTGGCCCGTCTTGGTCTTGGAGCCGCCGGGCAGGCCCATGCGGCCAAACAGGATATCACCGAGCTGCTTGGGCGAGCCGATGTTGATGCGCTCGCCGATGAGCAGGTAGATTTCCTCTTCGAGCCGGGCTGCACCTTGCGCCAGCTCGCCCGAAAGCCGCGACAGGATCTGCCGGTCGACCGAAATACCGCGCTGTTCCATGCGCGCCAGCACCGGCACCAGCGGCCGCTCCAAGCGTTCATAGACCGAGACCAGGCCCTTGGCGGCAAGGCGGGGCTTCAGCACCAGCCACAGCCGCAACGTCACGTCGGCATCCTCGGCGGCGTGAGCCGTCGCCCTGTCGATGTCGACCTGATCGAAACCGACAGAGCTTTTGCCGGAACCGGTCACGTCCTTGAGCTGAAGGGGCCTATGGCCAAGCCATTTGTCGGCAAGGGTATCCATGCCGTGGCCGTGCGGAGTGCCGGCGTCGAGCACGTAGGAGATCAGCATGGTGTCGTCGAAGGGCGCGACATCGATGCCATAGCGGCTCATGATAACCAGGTCATACTTCAGGTTGTGCGCGATCTTCAGCACCGACCTGTCCTCAAGCAGCGGTTTCAGGACCGCCAGCGCCTCGCGAAGCGGTATCTGGTTTTCGAGCGCGCCGCCGCCGAGCAAGTCACCATTGCCGCTCTTGTGGGCGAAGGGAATGTAGCCGGCGCAGCCGGGCGCTGTGGCCATTGCCATGCCGATCAGTTCGGCCTGCATCGGATCGGTCGACGTCGCCCTGACGTCGAAGGCAGCGATACCAGCCTCTCGCGCATCGGCGACCCAGGCTTTCAGCGTCGCGATATCGCGGATGCACTGATAGGCCGAGGTATCGATCTTGCGTGTCGCCGCGCCCTCCAGCCGCAATGCGGCCAGGAGGGAAGGGGTGTCACCCTGTTTTGGCCTCTCCGTCGTCTCGGCTTCAGCAGCCTGGCCAGGTTCGGAGCCCGCCCCCTTTCGGGCGACGGGCGGTGTTCCGGCACCGACGTCGGGGCCATGTGCGTTATCGGCGCGTTCGACGGTCACAGTGACGGCCTGGACGTCGCCGGCCTCGGTGCCGGTCGCCTCCGCGACGCGGCGGGTCAGCGAGGTGAATTCCATGGTCTTGAGGAAGCCGATCAGCTTCGGCCCGTCGGGCGCATGCAGCAGGAAATCGTCCAGCCCCTCGGCCACCGGCACGTCGTTCTTCAGCGTCACCAACTGGCGCGAGATGCGCGCCTTGTCGGCGTTGGCGATGATCGATTCCCGCCTTTTCTCCTGCTTGATCTCGCCGGCGCGGGCGAGCAATCCGTCGAGATCGCCGAACTGCTCGAGCAGTTGCGCCGCGGTCTTTGGCCCGATGCCGGGCACTCCAGGCACATTGTCGACGGAGTCGCCGGTCAGCGCCTGCAGGTCGATCATCTTTTCCGGCGGCACGCCCCATTTCTCGACGACTTCGGGGATGCCGATCTGGCGATCCTTCATCGGGTCGTACATGCCGACCGTGTCGCCAACCAGCTGCATCAGATCCTTGTCGGAGGAGATAATGGTGGTGTCGCCACCGGCCTCGCAGGCCAGCCGGCAGTAAGTGGCGATGAGATCGTCGGCCTCGAAGCCTTCCATCTCGACGCAAGGCAGGTTGAACGCCCTGGTTGCCTGGCGGATCAGGCCGAATTGCGGGATCAGATCCTCGGGCGGCGCCGAACGGTTCGCCTTGTATTCGGGATAGAGGTCGTTGCGGAAGGTTTTCGAGGAATAGTCGAAAATGACGGCAAAATGCGTCGGCACAATGCCCACATCGGTGTTGCGGGCATCCTGCATCAGCTTCCAAAGCATGTTGCAGAAGCCGGAAACGGCACCGACCGGCAGGCCGTCGGACTTGCGGGTCAGCGGCGGCAGTGCGTGATAGGCCCGGAAGATGTAGCCAGAGCCGTCAATGAGGAAGAGATGATCG
Source organism: Mesorhizobium sp. B2-3-13 (assembly GCF_006442195.1). Classification (NCBI taxonomy): domain Bacteria; kingdom Pseudomonadati; phylum Pseudomonadota; class Alphaproteobacteria; order Hyphomicrobiales; family Phyllobacteriaceae; genus Mesorhizobium; species Mesorhizobium sp. B2-3-13. Next base: position 162,498 of record NZ_VFVQ01000002.1, on the reverse strand, counting down.
CCTTTTTTCATGCCGGCAGGGATAGCGCGGCGCAATGCCTTGGTCCATGCCAAAGACATCGCCAGAGATAGGTTCCGTCAACACCCTGACAGATCGGGATCCTGACGGATCGGGGTTATACAAGCCCGCTCACGGGCACGTTACAAAAGTGTAACGTTGGTGCCCTTGAATCGCCACGTTCAGGGACCAAATACAGTTCATCGGCAGTTTTCGCCGAAGTCCGGAGCAAGGCCCGTCCCCCGCCTATACCGGACAATTGCGGCAGCCTATCCCCCCTCTCCGGGCTGCCGCATCGTTTCGAGTAAAAGGCCGCCGTGGTTCCCCCTCCACCACGGCGGCATTTTTTTGCCCGCGGCGACCGTCCCGGGCCGTGGTCCAATCGTCCCGGGCTTTTCGTTTCGCCGCTCTGCCTTTACGGTTCCGGCACTGAATCGAAAGGCTATGCAAATGTCCGCAGTTTCCCCTGTCCTCGACCGTCTCGATCAGAACCTCGACCAGAGCCTAGAACGGCTCTTCGGCCTGCTCGGGATCAAGTCGATCTCCACTGATCCAGCCTATGCCACCGACTGCCGCAAGGCGGCGGAATGGCTGGTGGCGGAACTCAAGCTGATCGGCTTCGACGCCAGCGTGCGCGACACGCCCGGGCACCCAATGGTGGTTGCGCATCACGACGGGCCGGCGGGCGCGCCGCATGTGCTGTTCTACGGCCATTATGACGTGCAGCCGGTCGACCCGATCGAGCTGTGGGAAAACGATCCCTTCGCCCCGGCGATCAAGGAGATTGCACCTGGTCACAAAATCATCACCGGGCGCGGCTCGGCCGACGACAAAGGTCAGCTGATGACTTTCGTCGAGGCATGCCGTGCCTGGAAACAGGTGTATGGTGGTCTGCCGTGCCGCGTCACCATCCTGTTCGAAGGCGAGGAGGAATCGGGGTCGCCCTCGCTGAAGCCGTTCCTCGAGGCCAATGCCGAGGAGCTCAAGGCCGACTTCGCGCTGGTCTGCGATACCAGCATGTGGGACCGCGACACGCCGTCGATCTGCGTCGGGCTGCGCGGTCTGGTCGGCGAGGAGATCACGGTTAAGGCCGCCGACCGGGACCTGCATTCGGGCCTCTATGGCGGCGCTGCCGCGAACCCGATCCGCATCCTGGCCAAGGTGCTGGCCGACATCCACGACAAGGACGGCCTTATCACCATTCCGGGCTTCTATGACGGCGTCGAGGAAACGCCTTCGCAGGTGCTGAAATCATGGGAAACGCTGGGCGAGACGGCCGAGACCTTCCTCGGACCTGTCGGCCTGTCGATCCCGTCGGGCGAAAAAGGCCGCTCGGTACTGGAACTGACCTGGGCGCGGCCCACCGCCGAGTTCAACGGCATCATCGGCGGCTATACCGGCAAGGGTTTCAAGACGGTGATCGCCGCGGAAGCCTCGGCAAAGGTGTCTTTCCGCCTCGTCCACAAGCAGGATCCGAAGAAAATCCGCGCGGCTTTCCAGAAATTCGTCAAGGAGCGCATCCCAGCCGATTGCTCGGTCGAATTCCACGCTCATGGCGGTTCTCCGGCAATCCAGCTCTCCTACGACTCGCCGTTCCTGGCCAAGGCCAAGACCGCGCTTTCCGACGAATGGCCAAAGCCCGCGGTGACGACCGGCAGCGGCGGCTCCATTCCGGTGGTGGGCGACTTCCAGACCTATCTCGGCATGGAATCGCTGCTGGTCGGCTTCGGCCTCGACGACGACCGCATCCACTCGCCCAACGAGAAATACGAGCTCAGCTCCTTCCACAAGGGCCAGCGCTCCTGGGCGCGCATTCTGGACGCGCTGACACGGTAAGGCGGACAACCTGGACGGCGGAAAATCAACTTTCTGTTGATTTTTCCGCCGATCACGGCGAGGACGGGTCGACAGCGCAATTTGTTGGAGCGCGTGTGCGCTTCTTCGATGGATGCGCGACGCCGAAGGCTGCGACCCGGAGAAGACGATGAGCGATATCCGCTTCCATAAAAACGATCTGCCTGACCTCTCCCGCTACGATGTCGCTGCGGTGGCCATCGATACGGAAACGCTCGGCCTCAATCCCCACCGTGACCGGCTCTGCGTGGTGCAGATTTCGCCTGGCGACGGCAGTGCCGATGTCATCCAGATCGCGCCGGGGCAGAAGGAAGCACCGAACCTCGTCAAGCTGCTGGGAAACGACAGCGTGACCAAGCTGTTCCACTACGGTCGCTTCGACCTCGCTGTGCTCTACCATGCGTTTGGCGTGATGGCCGAGCCGGTGTTCTGCACCAAGATCGCGTCGCGGCTGACGCGCACCTACACCGACCGGCACGGGCTGAAGGACATCTGTTTCGAGCTTCTCGGCGTCGGCCTGTCCAAGGCGCAGCAATCGTCGGATTGGGCGGCCGAAACGTTGTCGCCCGAGCAGCTCGAATACGCGGCCTCGGACGTGCTCTATCTGCATCGGTTGCGCGATGTGCTGGCCGGGCGGCTGGCGCGCGAGGGGCGCACGAAGGAGGCGGACGCCTGTTTCCGCTTTCTGCCGACGCGGGCCAAGCTTGACCTGATGGGCTGGGACGAAGAGGATATCTTCGCTCACAGCTGATGGCCCTCGTGGCGATCAACCGTCTGGAAGAAGGGGATGAGATGGCGGACAGAAAGCCGATATCGACCGCGCCGACCGACGGCTCCAAGGTCACCGTCACCTGGAAGGACAGCGATGGCATCCTCAATGAATCCATCGCTCAATACCGCGACGACGGCTGGTGGGTCTACATCGACAGCCACACGCAAAAGAAGGTCGAGCCAACCAGCTGGCGGCCCGCCGCCGGCGACGACGACGACCAATGAGCGCGCCGCTGGCCGGGCGCTTTCGCATAGCCTGACGCTATCGAAATCGGGGCCAATTCGGAGCCTTCCGCTCCGCAACCGTGCGCCTGCTCGAAGAATCAAGTGCGAGTGTCTCGTCGCCTTGCTACGGCAGGCTGGTGATCCCGACTAACCGGATGTGAAATTCGAGCGGATTATGAAGAGACCCGGGTTGGGCCGCCAGCCTGCATCCGCATTTTGGCGGCAAAGGCCTTCATACCCTTCCTGATCACCCTGCGCGCTTCATCGGCGTCGTGGGTCCGGGTTTGCTCTGAATGGAACTCCAAGGCGAAATGAATGTTCCATAAGACAGGCGGAGGATGTTTCAGGCATGACAACGGCTTCTCTGCACTTGCTCAAAGGGGTGGGTTATCTGATTTCCACCGCCAGTGTCTTCCTGCTGGCCATAGTCAGTTGGTCGAGCGCTTCAAAGAGCCCGCTGCTGGTCGTCTGCCTGCTTGTCGGCGCCGCCGCGTCGGTCATGGGTATGTTCTGCCGGTGGCTGAGCTACGAGATAGAAAAACGCCAAGGCCACAAATGAGGGCTCGCCACGAGCGTTCGGACGCCGACGGTGCTTCGGGTGCGCGGAGCCTGTCACATCCGTCGCGCTGCGACGCTGGCAATGGACAACAGATTAACAAATTCCTAACGGAATTCAGACGCTTGCGCGAACCTCTGCTTAACCCGCCCTTAAATCGCCGCATCTACTCTTCAACCCGAGCGCCATTGGCACCGGGGACATCAAGCGCAGCGCATGGCGAACCGCAGAGACAGTCGCATCGAGCCCAGCTTCGAGGGACCGCCACGGGCGAAATCCCAGACGGGTCTTTCGGTGAGCGAGGAGGACCGCGTCGTGCCGAGCAATCGCAAAGCCTCCACCAAACGCAAATCATCGAAGGGGAAATCGTCGCGGGGGAGGCGCGGAGGGAGTGGACGCGGCCTGTTCGGCGTGCTCGGCCGGCTGGTTTACTGGTGTTTCGTGCTCGCCATATGGGGCGGCATCGCGGTGGCGGGCGTCGTTATCTACTACGGCGCCAAGATGCCCGCGGCCACGACCTGGTCGATCCCCGACCGTGCGCCCAACATCAAGATCGTCTCGGCCGACGGGCAGCTGCTGGCCAATCGCGGCATGAGCGGCGGCGAAGCGGTCGGCCTGCACGAAATGTCGCCTTATATTCCCGAGGCGGTGATCGCCATCGAGGACCGCCGCTTCTATTCGCATTTCGGTGTCGATCCGATCGGCCTGTCTCGCGCCATGGTGACCAACCTCATCGGCGGGCACTTCTCGCAAGGTGGTTCGACGCTGACGCAGCAACTGGCCAAGAACCTTTTCCTGAAGCCCGACCGCACGCTGGAACGCAAGGTGCAGGAGGTGCTGCTGGCGCTGTGGCTGGAGCACAAGCACACCAAGGACCAGATCCTCGAAATGTACCTCAACCGGGTCTATTTCGGCTCCGGTGCCTATGGTGTCGAGGCGGCCTCGCGCCGCTATTTCGGCAAGAGCGCGCGCGACGTCACCTTATCGGAAGCCGCACTCCTGGCTGGCCTGCTGAAGGCGCCGTCGCGGCTGTCGCCGGCGCGCGATCCCAAGGCCGCCGAGGAGCGCTCGCAGCTGGTGCTCGCCGCCATGCGCGAGGAGGGCAAGATCAGCGAGAAAGAGCTGAAGACGGCGCTGAGCGCACCGGCGACGCGCTCGCCATCCTACTGGACCGGCTCGGAAAATTACGTCGCCGACACAATCATGGAAGAGTTGCCCGACCTGATCGGCGATGTGCGCGGCGATATCGTCATCGATTCTACCGTAGACCTGAACCTGCAGAAACTCGCCGAACAGTCGATCCGCCGGCTGATCGACGACAGCGGCAAGAAGCTCAATGTCACCCAGGGCGCGCTGGTGTCGATCGACGATTCCGGCGCGGTGCGCGCCATGGTCGGCGGCTATGACTATTCGACCAGCCAGTTCGACCGCGCCTCCGAGGCGCGCCGGCAGCCGGGCTCGGCGTTCAAGCCGTTCGTCTACATGGCTGCGCTCGAGGCCGGCCGCACGCCCGACAGCATCCGCAACGACGCACCGATCAAGATCGGCAACTGGACACCCGACAATTACGGCGGCAAGTACTTTGGCAAGGTCACCTTGGCGACGGCGCTGGCCAAGTCGCTCAACTCGGTTGCCGCGCAGTTGACCATGGAAGTCGGGCCGAACGCGGTGGTGGAAGCCGCGCACCGCATGGGCATCCAGTCCGACCTGCTGGCCAACACCTCGATCGCGCTCGGCACCTCGGAAGTGACGCCGCTGGAACTGACCTCGGCCTATGTGCCCTTCGCCAATGGCGGCTACAAGCCCGACATTCATTTCATCCGCCGCGTCACGACATCCGACGGCAAGGTGCTCTATGACAGCGCTGGCGGCAGCGCACCGCGCGTGATCAAGCCCGAGATCGTCGGCATGATGAATTCGATGATGACCGGGACGGTCGAGGTCGGCACTGCCAAGAAGGCGGCCTTCGCCTGGCCGTCGGCCGGCAAGACCGGCACCAGCCAGAATTCGCGCGACGCCTGGTTCGTCGGCTACACCGCCAATCTGACCACCGGCGTGTGGTTCGGCAATGATGACGGCACGGCGATGAAGAAGGTTACCGGCGGCGCGCTGCCGGCGCAGGCCTGGCACGAATTCATGGTCGCCGCGCATGAGGGCGTGCCGGTGCGGCCGCTGCCCGGCACCTGGAAGTCAACGCCGGCGGACACCATCGTGCCCGACGACATTCCCTCGGCCGACAACAACCAACCGGCACCGGTTCCCTCGGCTTCGGTTGGACAGCAGGCGCCGGCCGCGCAGGCGGCGGCACCGCCGGCGCCGGTCCGTGCGGCGCGGCCTGCCCAGACCGTCGATGCCGATGGCTTCAACATGCCAGCGGATGGCGGCACCACGGCTTCGGTCGGGCACCCGGTGCCGCCAGGCAGCGTCGGCGGTCGGCTCAAGAAGCGGCAGACCTCGATCCTGGATATTCTTGGCGGCGGCTGAGCAGCCGGCTAGCGGCGTCAACCGCCTCTCGCCACCCCGGCGGCGTTCGGCTACATGTCCTGCCTGGAGACCGCGACATGACCGAGACAGACACCAGAAAAACCATCGTGCTGACCGGCGCCAGCCGCGGTATCGGCCATGCCACGGTGAAACGCTTTTCGCGGGAAGGCTGGCGCGTCATCACCTGCTCGCGCCAGGCCTTTGCCGAGGACTGCCCGTGGCCGGCCGGCCCGGAGGACCACATCAAGGTCGATCTCGCCGATCAGGAAGATGTCGGTATTGCGGTGTCGGAAATCCGTCATCGGCTCGAAGCGCATGGCGGGCAGTTGCACGCGCTGGTCAACAATGCCGGCATTTCGCCCAAGCTCAAGGATGGCAACAGCCGGATGGACTCGATCGACACGCCGATGCATGTCTGGCGCGACGTGTTCCAGGTCAATTTCTTCGCGCCGATCATGCTGGCGCGCGGCCTGTTCAAGGAATTGGCGGCTGCCAGAGGCTCGATCGTCAATGTGACGTCGATCGCCGGCACCCGCGTGCATCCCTTTGCCGGCACCGCCTACGCGACGTCGAAGGCCGCTCTCGGCTCGCTGACGCGCGAGATGGCGCATGATTTCGGCCCGCACGGCATCCGTGTCAACGCCATCGCGCCGGGCGAGATCGACACCGCGATCCTGTCGCCGGGCACGGAAAAGATCGTCGAGACCATTCCGCTGCGGCGCCTGGGCACCACGGCGGAGGTCGCCGACATCATTTTTTTCCTGTGCTCCGGGCAGGCGTCCTATGTGACCGGCTCGGAAATCCACATCAATGGCGGCCAGCACGTATGAACTGGTCGACTTCAGGCTAGGGCCGGCTCACCCGCCTATGGTGACGACAGCCTTGCCGCTGAAGCTGCGCTGTCGCAGTGCGTCCAGGGCTTGGCCGATGTTCGTCCACGGCACGGTCAAGGCGATGCGGGTCTCCAGCCGGCCGGCCGCGACCAGGGCGAGCAGCGCGGCGATATCGGTGCCGATGCCTGAGCCGGACGTGTAGTAGGCGAAGGTCTGAAGCCGCGCCCCCTCATGGTCCGGAACGAACTGACGGAACCCAACCGGCGTGAGTTCACCGCTGCTCGAGCCGAACATGACAATTGTGCCGGCAGGGGCGACGCGTTCGATCGCGTGTGCGAGGCTTTCGCCGCCGACCGACTCGGTGATCAGCGAAAACGGCCCCTCGGCCTGCTCGATCGACTCCACGATCTGCTCGGCTCCGAGTTCGCGTAAATCCTCGTGGTGCCTGGCGGCGGCGATGGCGGTCACCGACGCACCCTGCTCGCGGGCGATCTGGATCTGGAAGCGACCGACGGCACCGCTTGCACCGGTGATCAGGACCTTTAGGCCGGCCAGGTCACCGCCGTGGCGCAAAGTCCTGAGCGCGGTCGTGCCGGCGACCGGAAGCGTGGCTGCCGAGGCGAAGCTGACCTCATCCGGCAGGACGGCGAGACGGTCTGTTGAAACGGCGACCCGTTCAGCCCATCCGGCCTGGTCGACCAAAGCCGCGACCCTGGTGCCCGTGATCGGCCCGGAGCCATCGGCGGCCGCGCGTTCGACAATTCCGACGATGTCCTGGCCGGGTGTCCAGCCGTTCGGACGGATGGTGAGCAAGCGCAGTTCACCCCGGTTCAACGAAGTTGCGTGGACCGAGACGAGCGCCTCGTCCGCGAGGGGCCGAGGTTCTTCGACCCCGGCCAACCTCAATCCCGTGGCGCTGTCGGAAGATATGATTAAGGCGAGCATGGGTGCGTACCTTCTTGCTGGAGGCCGGAACTTATCGGCTTCCCTGCTTGAAGAATTTAGCTGTTATGGCATTTAATCGCTAAAAGCAGTCAATCATGAGACAGCCTCTTCGCTATCCATGGGTCAATTTCGATGTCGATGTCGATGACGGGCTGGCGCCAGCCATCGCCGTGCGTGTCGACGTCACCGAGACCAGAGCGGAAGTGCCGGCCCATTGGCACCGCAAAGGCCAGCTCGTCTTTGCGCTCGGAGGCGGCGTCACATGCCGCGTTCCGAGCGCCCTTTGGATGGTGCCGCCGCATTGCGGCGTATGGATTCCCGGCGGCATGGAGCACAGCAACATCGCGACGGCCAACGCGCGGATCTTCTTCGTCTATATCGAGCCGGGAGCCGCCGAATTGCCGGACCGGTGCTGCGCGAACTGATCGTCGAGCTGTCCGACAGCGTGCAGGACGACCAGGCAAGGGATGAGCTCCTGACCAGGACCCTGCTTGCAGAACTGCCGCGCATGCCTGTCCAGCAGCTGCATCTGCCGATTTCATCCGAGCCGCGCTTGAGGCGGATCGCCGAGGCGCTGGCGCAAGACCCTGCCGATCGCAGTACGTTGGCACAATGGGCCAACCGCGTCGCGCTCAGCGAAAGCAGTCTGGCGCGTCTCGTCGTCAAGGAGACTGGCTTGAGCTTCGGGCGCTGGCGCCAGCAATTGCACCTGATCGTCGCCATTCGGGAGCTGGCGTCCGGTGCCAGCGTGCAGCAAGTCTCGGGCGACCTCGGCTATGGCTCGGTTACCGCCTTCATCACCATGTTCAAGAAGGCGCTTGGCAAGCCCCCGGCAAAATATCTCGGCGGTGTCGCGCAAAATGGCGGCTCGGCATTCGTGGCATGATTGAACGCGCCTGTGGGTAGCGTCGACTCAGGCAGCGGACGGTTCAGAAACCCGCGGCTCGTGGCCAAGCACCTCTTCGACAATGCCGCGCGCGATCTCGCGTTCGCCCATGATCACGGTATCGGCGCCGAGTCCCTTCAGATGCTCGACCTCGGCGTCGGAATGGGCGCGGGCGATGACATTGATGTTGGGATTGGCGGCGCGTGCCCGCAGCACGATCTGGCCGGCCTCGAAGGCGTTGGGGATGGCAAGGATCAGCCGCTTTGCGCCCTCAGGATTGGCCGCGGCGAACACTTCGGCATTGGCGGCATTACCGGCGATGGTTTCGATGCCGTCTGCTTTCAGCCTCGCCAGCGTCTTATCGGCATCCTCGATGACGAGGAAAGGCTGTGCCGCTTCCTTCAGCGCGGCACCGACGAGGCCACCGACCCGGCCATAGCCGATCAGGATGGCATGACCGGCAAGCGTCGTAGTCGGCGGCGGGCCGTCTTCCTTGCTCAACGTTGCGGCGACCGAGGCCACCTGGCCCGGTTCCGTCGCCGGGCCGACCGGCTTGGTATCCACTGGTTGCGCCGTCCTGATGGCGCGGGCCTCCAGCCACGGCTTCATCCAGTCGATAACCAGGAACATCAACGGGTTGAGCACGATCGACAGGATGGCGCCGGCCAGGATCAGATCGCGGCCTTGCTCGGGCAGAAGTTTCAGCCCGACGCCGAGCTCGGCCAGGATGAAGGAGAACTCGCCGATCTGGGCAAGGCTGGCCGAAATCATCAAGGCCGTGGCCAGGGGATAGCCGAAGGCTACGACGATCACGAACGCCGCCAGCGACTTGCCGATGACAATGATGGCCAGCGTCGCCAGGATCGGCAGGCCGTTGCTGATCAGGCTGAATGGATCGAACAGCATGCCGACGGAGACGAAGAACAGCACCGAGAAGGCATCGCGCAGCGGCAGCGATTCTTCGGCCGCGCGGTGGCTGAGCTCGGATTCGCTCATGATCATGCCGGCGAAGAACGCGCCCAGCGCCAGCGAGACGCCGAACAGTTTGGCCGCGCCGAAGGCGACGCCGAGCGCAATGGCGAGCACCGAGAGACGGAACAGTTCGCGCGACCCGGTATGGGCAACGTAGTGCAGGATCCAGGGAATGACCCGGCGGCCGACCACCAGCATGACCACCACGAAGGCGGCGACCTTGGCCAGCGTGATGCCGACGACACCCCATATGCCGTAGCTGGCCGGCAGCGACAGCAGGTCGCCCGAATGGGCATTGGCCTGTTCCTGGCCGCCGAGTACACCGGCAAGCGCCGGCAGCAACACCAGCGCCAGCACCATGGCCAGGTCCTCGACGATCAGCCAGCCGACGGCGATGCGGCCGCGCTCGGTCTCGATCAGGCGGCGTTCCTGAAGCGCGCGCAGCAGCACCACGGTCGAGGCGACCGACAGCGCCAGACCGAACACCACGCCCGCGCCCATCGACCAGCCGAGCATCCAGGACAGCCCGGCGCCGAGCGCGGTGGCAAAGCCGATCTGAACGATGGCGCCAGGCACGGCGATGGCGCGGACCGATAGAAGGTCCTTGAGCGAGAAATGCAGGCCAACACCGAACATCAGGAGAATGACGCCGATTTCGGCCAATTCGTTGGCAAGCCCTGCATCGGCGACGAAACCGGGCGTGTTCGGGCCGACCAGAACGCCGGCTACGAGATAGCCGACCAATGGGGGAATACGGAAGCGATTGGCGAGAGCGCCGAAGACAAAAGCCAGCCCCAGCCCGGCGACGATGGTGGCGATAAGGGGCGTGTCATGCGGCATTGTCTATGGAGCGCCTTTCAAGCTAGCGATGTCGGATATGCGGCGCCCGAAAGCCGTCGCCTGTTTCGCAATATGATGGAAGGGGCAACGGTGATGCAACCCGCAAGGTGCGAAAAGCGACGGCGCGGCGACAAAATGCCGGACCGGCGACCGTGATGCCGCCGATCTGTTTGAGCTCGCGATGGCATTCGCCTTGTTGCCAGCGATCAGGCTGCCTGCAACAGGGCCTCGATCTCGGGGATGCCGTGGTTGGTCATGGTCTTCGGGATTTCGGCCGTCACCTTGTCACCAACCTCCTTATGCAGCTTCTTGCGCATGGCGCCGAGCACCACTGGTGGGGCGACAAGCACGATGCTGTCGAACTCGCCGTCATGGGCAAGCTTGTAGAGCCGGGCGGCAATTTCCTCGGCGAAGCGTTCCTTGCCGATACGGTGCCAGTCGGTCTCCTCGACCGCGCTGCGGTGCACGGATGGGCCGTCATTGTACCGGCCGGGGCTGTCGCTTCCCTGTTCGCGTGTGGGCGGGTTTTCCTGTTCCATCAGATGCACGACTTCAAGGTTGGGAAACTTGGTGTCGCCGACGTTCTTGAGCAGGAGCGCCTTTTCACCGTCTGCCACCAGAACCCAAATGCCATGCTTCAGTTTGATCGTGTTCATGAGGACGCTCCTTGTTGAGTGGTGGCTATACCGGGAACGCGTTTCAGCCGGTCAACGTTCCAACCCACGCGGCGCACCGAACAGCCGTGCAGGCCGGGCGCTGAACATGAGATCGCCACCGGACGGCTTTAATCTACTAAATTAATAGAAATTAGAAAAAACTGTTTTGCGGGACAGGTCGCCGGCAGCTAAAAGCGCCTGAAATCAGGGCCGATTTCGGCGACCCGGCGTGCTCATGGGCATGGGCGTGGAATATTTTTCTCCTGCCCTTCGCGGTTGCGAAAAAGCGATTGCCTGCCATCACCGGATGCGCGAGTGCTTTGCTTCTGCTTTTTTACGCCTCGGCGTAAAACTGCGAAACTGTCCCGGATCGCTATTATCATGCCGCAAGCTACCACCAAGCTCAACGCCTTTCCCGTCTTCATGCGGGTCGAGGGCGAAGCCGTGGCCATTGTCGGCGGCGGCGAGGAGGCTCTGGCCAAGGCGCGGCTGATTGCCCAGTCGAGTGCCGTTCTGCACATCATCGCCAGAAATGCTGAGCCGGAGTTGTTGACCTTCATCGCCGAAGCCGGCGCGAAGCATGTGGCCGCCGCGTATGATGCCTCGCAGCTCGAAGGCGCCGTGATGGTGTTTGCCGCCAGCGGCGACGAAGCGCTCGATCGCCGCGTAGCCGCCGACGCGCGCCGGCTGGGCATTCCCGTCAATGCCGTCGACCGGCCGGATCTCTGCGATTTCTTCACTCCGGCGCTGGTCAACCGCGCACCGGTCGCCATTGCCATCGGCACCGAAGGTGCAGGTCCGGTGCTGGCGCAGATGCTGCGTGGCCGCATCGACCGCATGCTGTCGCCGTCGCTTGGCGCGCTGGCGGCGCTTGCAATGTCGTTCCGCAATGCCGCCGAGAGATTACCCCGGGGCAATGTGCGCCGGCGTTTCTGGAGTGACTTCTTCGGCGGAGCGCCGGCGCGCGCCGTCGAGGCCGGCGATTTTTCGCAGGCGCACGAAGCCGCCACCGATCTGCTGTTGTCCGACGCGCCCGTTCACGGCCGCATCGCCCTGGTGGGCGCCGGTCCCGGCGCCGAGGACCTCCTCACCCTGCGGGCGCATCGCCTGCTGATGGATGCCGACGTCATCGTCCATGACGCGCTGGTGCCGGAGGCGGTCGTCGCCATGGGCCGCCGCGATGCCGAGCGCCTGCCGGTGGGAAAGCGCAAGGGCTGCCATACAAAGAGCCAGGCCGAAATCAATGCGCTGCTGGTGGAGCTTGGCCGTGAGGGCAAGCGCGTCGTGCGGCTGAAATCGGGCGATCCGCTGGTGTTCGGCCGCGCCGGCGAGGAGATGGCAGCACTTCGCGATGCCAGCATCGCCTATGAGGTGGTTCCGGGCGTCACCGCGGCCTTCGCCGCTGCCGCCGATTTCGAACTGCCGCTGACGCTGCGCGGTGTGTCGTCGTCGATGGTGTTCACCACCGGCCACGACCTCAAGGGCAATTCGTTGCCGGACTGGGCCAAGCTCGCCATTTCCGGCGCTACCGTCGCCGTCTACATGGGCCGCTCGGTCGCCGCCGAAGTTGCCGGCCGGCTGATCGAGGCCGGCCTGTCGCCGGACACGGCGGTCGCGGTGGTCGAGAATGCCAGCCTGACCAATCGCCGACGCTTCCACGGCACGCTTGCCGACCTGCCATCGCTGGAGGCGCGCGCCGATCTGTCGGGCCCGGTCATGACCATCATCGGCGACGCCGTCGCCGGCGCCAATTTCGAGCGGTCCGAGGCGCTCGCGGCACACAGGCATGAGAGTGCGCCCGTAGCGGCCGCCGAGGGAGTTCAGCCATGAAGATACTGACCGCCAATCGCCTCGGCGACGGCATTGCCGTCTGGTACGCCGATGGCGGCTGGACCGAGACGGTGGACCATGCAGACCTTGCCCATGACAAGGCGGCCGAGGATCGGCTGGAGGCGATCGGCGCCAAGGCCCACGCCGACAATGAAGTGGTCGACGTCAATCTGATCGACGCGGAAGTCGTCGACGGCGTTGTCGAGCCGGTGCGGCTGCGCGAGAAGATCCGCGCCGCCGGTCCCACCATCCGCAACGATCTCGGCAGGCTGCGCGGGCAATCTAACCAGCGACGGGCGGACGCGCCCTGAAAGACGAAGCATGTACCGTTACGATGAGTTCGACCACGATTTTGTCCAGGCCCGCGTCGCCGAGTTCAGCGACCAGGTTGAGCGCCGGCTGTCCGGCGAGATCACCGAGGACCAGTTCCGGCCACTCCGGCTGATGAACGGCGTCTATCTGCAACTGCACGCCTATATGCTGCGCATCGCTGTGCCTTACGGCACACTGAACGGCAAGCAGCTGCGCATGCTGGGCCACATCGCCCGCAAATACGACAAGGGCTACGGCCACTTCACCACGCGCCAGAATATCCAGTTCAACTGGCCGGCGTTGTCGGACATTCCGGCGATCCTGGCGGACCTGGCCAGCGTAGAGATGCACGCCATCCAGACCAGCGGCAATTGCATCCGCAATGTGACCGCCGACCATTTTGCCGGGGCGGCCGCCGACGAGGTCGCCGATCCGCGCCCCTATGCGGAAATCCTGCGGCAATGGTCGTCGGTGCATCCGGAATTCTCGTTCCTGCCGCGCAAGTTCAAGATCGCCGTGACGGGAGCCGAGCGCGACCGAGCCGCCATCCAGACGCATGACATCGGCCTGCACCTGAAGAAGAACGCCGCCGGCGAGCTCGGCTTCGCCGTCTATGTCGGTGGTGGCCAGGGTCGCACGCCGATGGTGGCGAGGAAGATCCGCGACTTCCTGCCGGAAGCCGACCTTCTGTCCTACTGCACGGCGATCCTGCGCGTTTACAATCTCTATGGCCGCCGCGACAACAAGTACAAGGCGCGCATCAAGATCCTGGTCCACGAGACCGGCGCCGAGGAAATCACCCGCCAGGTCGAGGCCGAGTGGCAGGAGTTGAAGGACGCGGAGCTGAAGCTGCCGGAGGCCGACATTCGCGCCATCGAGGCCTATTTCGCCCCGCCGGCGCTGACCGGGCGGCCGGACGGCGACGCGGCGGTCAAGGTGGCGCGCCTGGATTCCAAGGGCTTCTCTGACTGGCTCGACCAGAACGTGGTGACGCACCGCCACCCCGACTACGCGGCGGTGACGATCTCACTCAAGGGTATCGGCGAGGTGCCGGGCGATGCGACCGACAGCCAGATGGAAGCGGTCGCCGATATCACCGAAAAATACGCTTTCGACGAGCTTCGCGTCAGCCACGAGCAGAACCTGATCCTGCCGCATGTGGCGCGCGCCGACCTCAAGACGGTCTATGACGCGCTGGTCGACATCGGGCTGGCGACGGCCAATTCCAACCTGATCTCGGACATCATCTCGTGCCCGGGTCTTGACTATTGCGCGCTGGCGACCGCGCGCTCGATCCCGATCGCACAGGAAATCTCGCAACGCTTCGCTTCGCTGGAGCGGCAGCGCGAGATCGGCGAGCTGAAGCTGAAGATCTCCGGCTGCATCAATGCCTGCGGCCACCACCATGTCGGTCATATCGGCATCCTGGGTGTCGAGAAGAAGGGCTCCGAACTCTACCAGGTGACGCTCGGCGGTTCCGCCGACGAAAACACCTCCGTCGGTGAGATCATCGGCCGCGGCTTCTCTTCGGAAGAAATCACCGACGCCATCGAGACGATCGTCGATACCTATCTCGGCCTTCGGCTCAACCCACACGAAATATTCATCGACGCCTACCGCCGTGTCGGTCCCGCACCGTTCAAGGAGGCGCTCTATGCTGGCGAAGCCAAGGCCGCTTGACCATATTGTCGACGTCGAGGACGGCGCCGCCGCCAAGGCGGCGGGGTTTGACGCGCTCTACGGTCATCTCAGCCCGATCGAGATCATCGAACGATCGGCCAATGAGCTGTTTCACGACGAGATCGCCGCCGTGTCTTCGTTCGGCGCAGATTCGGCGGTGCTGCTGCACATGATCGCCAAGATCGACCGCACGCTGCCGGTCGTCTTCCTCGATACCGGCAAGCATTTCGAGGAGACGCTCGGCTATCGCGACGCGCTGGTCGCCGATTTCGGGCTGACCAACATCCGGGTGATCAAGCCCGACGAAGCGGCGCTCGAACGGATCGATCCGACCGGCAATCTGCACCAGAACAACACCGATGCCTGCTGCGACGTGCGGAAGGTCGAGCCGCTGGCACGTGGCATCGCACCCTTCCGCGCCTGGTTCACAGGCCGCAAGCGCTTCCAGGCCTCGACGCGGGCCGCACTTCCAGTGTTCGAGGCGGTCGGCCCGCGCATCCGCATCAATCCGCTGGCGCGCTGGACGACGTCGGATCAGGCCGGCTACATGCGCGCGCATGCGCTGCGCGAAAATCCACTGGTCGCCTATGGCTATCTGTCGATCGGCTGCTTTCCCTGCACGCAGCCGGTGCAGCCGGGCGAGGACGCGCGCAGCGGCCGCTGGGCCGGTCACGCCAAGACCGAGTGCGGCATTCACCTGTCGGGACTGGAAGTGTCGCTGACCGACGCATCACTATAGGGTATGTTGAAATTCAGGTGAGGCCGGCCTGCAAACGGCAGCTTCCTGAGCTTCCGGTGCTCACGTACTTCAAGTACGCTCCGCTCCGGTTCTCGGAAACAACTGTTTTCGACGCAGCCTGACCTGAATTTCAACACACCCTTTGAGCGCTTCGAATTTTTGGGAATTTTGATGACTGAACCGACGACACCGGAGACCCGGCTCTGGACCCCGGAGGGTTTTCGCGAGGACGAGTGGATCCATGCCGAAAGCGCCGATGCGCTTTCCGGCAATGGCCGCTTCATCCTGCCGCTGCAGGCGTTCCTCGACCTCGACCCGGAGGTGCGCCGCTCGGCGAAGGAGCGGCTCGGCGCCCTCCTGCAGCCCGGCGATCAGCTCGAGAAGATCGCCGATCTGCTCGACCAACTGTCGCTGGTGGCGCTGGCCTTCCCGGCCTTCGGTGACGGCCGCTCCTTCTCCAAGGGCGAACTGCTACGCAGCCGCTATCATTTCACGGGCGCGCTGCGTGCCACCGGGCAAGTCCTGGTCGACCCGTTGCCGCACATGCTGCGGCTTGGCTTCGACGAGTTCGAGGTCTCGAATCCAGTGCTCTTGAAGCGCCTGGAAGAGGGCCGCACCGGCGGGTTGGGGCTTTACTACCAGCCTGCGGCCATAGCGGAGCCCAAAGGTCCGAAATATTCCTGGCGCCGGGTTCGCGGCAGCTGACGCGTTTTCTATGAAAGCCAAAGCCCTCTCAATCGAGGAAGGACCCAAACTGGTCGTACCAATTGTGCGATTTGCGCTTTTCCTTGCATCATCTTGCCCTTAGGATAATGCGATTATTTCGGAACCCGAAATAATGGCCCCAAAGGGAGGAACCGGGAATGGCTGGCAAGAAGATATTGATGCTCGTCGGCGAGTTCAGCGAGGAATATGAAATTTTCGTCTTTGAACAGGCCATGCATGCCGTCGGCCACACCGTGCATGTCGTCTGCCCGGACAAGAAGGCCGGCGACGTGCTGAAGACATCGCTGCACGATTTCGAAGGCCACCAGACCTACACCGAAAAGCCCGGCCACGATTACATCCTCAACAAGACGTTTTCCGACGTGGATCCGGCCCAGTACGATGCCGTTTACGCGGCGGGCGGCCGCGGTCCCGAATACATCCGCATCGACAAGCGCGTGCAGGCGCTGGTGCGGCACTTCCATGAGACAGGCAAGCCGATCTTCACCATCTGCCATGGCGTGCAGATCCTGATCGCGGTCGACGGCGTGGTGCGGGGCAGGGAAGTGGCGGCGCTTCACTATTGCGAGCCGGAGGTGACGCTGGCGGGCGGCATCTATATCGACGTCGCGCCGAACGGAGCCCATGTCGACGGCAATCTCGTTTCGGCCAAGGGCTGGCCGGGCCTGTCCAATTTCATCCGCGAATGCCTGAAGGTGCTGGGCACTGAGATCCGCCATGGCGAGATCCTGATGCGCGACGAGCGGCAGGCGGCCTGAGGCTTTGAGGACTGGCCGGACGGTTGAGAAGCTTTGCGCGGCCTCTCATCCGGCCCTTTGTCCGCTGCGTGGACCGCGCCTATAGCGCCGCGTGTGCCTCGCGGAACGATATCAGCTTGCTGCGGCTTTCGTCCCACAAGGCCAGTTTGACGCAGCGCAGGCTCTCGAGCAGCGTGACGCGGCCGATACCGCGCAACTCGGGATAGTCCCGCAGCACTTCCTGCAGCCGGTAGCCGGGCACCCTGGCGGAGAGGTGGTGGACGTGGTGAACGCCGATATTGCCGGTGAGCCAGTTCAGCACCGGCGGCAGGTCGTAATAGGACGAGCCGTGCAGGGCGGCGTGCTGGAACTCCCATTCCCCATCCTTCGCCCACTCGGTCTCCTCGAACTGGTGCTGGACATAGAACAGCCAGATGCCGGCCGAACCGGCGAGAATGACGATCGGCAGATGGACAATCAGGAACGCGCCGGGACCGATGACCCAGATGAGGATGGCCGCGGCAAGCGCGATGCCAAGATTGGTGGTCATTGACGAAACCCAGGGCGTCAGGCCGCCGCGCATCATGCCGACGGGCAGCCTTTGCGAGAAGATGAACAGCCAGACCGGCCCAAGGCCGAACATCACCAGGGGATGGCGGTAGAGACGGTAGGCCAGACGGCCCCGCCAGGACATCCGCCGGTATTCGGCGACGGTCAACGTCCTGATGTCTCCCATGCCGCGCTCGTCGAGATTGCCGGCGCTGGCATGATGCGTGGCATGGGCGCGCCGCCAGCAGTCGTAAGGCGTCAGCGTCAGGATGCCCAGCGCACGACCGATCCAGTCATCGGCATGGCGATTGGCAAAGAAGGAGCCATGGCCGCAATCGTGCTGGATCATGAAAATCCGCACCAGGAATCCGGCCGCGGGCAAGATGAGGATCAGTCCCCACCAATGACCATAGGCATAGGCCGCGGACGACAGAGCCCACAGAGTGGCGAAGGGAATGAGGGTGATGGCAAGTTCGAGTGCGCTGCGCCGCCTGTCAGGCTTCTTGTAGCGCGCCAGAATCTTGAGCCAGGCGCGCTTGCTATTGGCCGCCGCTTCGGGGGAAATCATGTTCATCAGGAAGCATAGGCGGGGTGCGCCGCCACCGCAAGCCGATGATCACGTAAAGTTACTGTGCGTAATTGTCGCGTAAGGCCTAGTCGATCCTCACTGCCCGTCGCCAACCGACGTCGCCATCCTCGACCCTGTCGAGGTGGTCGAGCAATTGCCCGAAGAACCTCCGCAGCGAGCCTTTCTGTTTTTTCGAGCTTGTTGCGGGTCATCGGTTCAAATCCTGCGTCGGGTCCCAAACTCCTCCAGCGACGGAATGGTTCCCGCATCACGGCCTTGTGGCAAGCAAAGCCGGCAAGCACGGTAAAATTTGAATTAAAATCGGACTACCGCCTTGGTGCCTTCCAGGTCCGGTGAAAGGTCCTTACGTTCGCTTTCCCCTTGATTTTTGGCCTGCGAACCTCGATATCGGGCACAAATCCATACCATTCGAGATGACGGGAAACGGCGATGAGCGACCAGGCAAAAGACGAACGCGCGCCCAGTGAAGCCGAGGCGGCCGAGGCCAATGTCGAGCGTACGGAAGGCAGCATCGATGGCGACTATGAAGCGCTTGTGCGCCTGCTGAAGGAAAACGAAGAGCTGAAGGACCGCGCACTACGCGTCGCGGCCGAGATGGAGAACCTGCGCCGCCGCACCGCGCGCGACGTGCACGACGCGCGCACCTACGCGGTGGCGAATTTTGCCCGTGACATGCTGTCGGTGTCAGACAATCTGCGCCGCGCGCTGGATGCCATTCCCGCCGAGGCCAAGGCGTCGGGGGATGCCGGCTTCAAGGCACTGATCGAAGGCGTCGATCTGACCGAGCGCGCCATGCTGTCGGCGCTGGAACGGCATGGAGTCAAGAAACTCGCTCCGGAAGGCGAGAAGTTCGATCCCAATTTCCACCAGGCGATGTTCGAAGTTCCCAATCCCGATGTCCCTGCCAACACCGTGGTCCAGGTCGTGCAGCCGGGCTATTCGATCGGCGAGCGAGTGCTGCGCCCAGCCATGGTCGGCGTCGCCAAGGGCGGCCCGAAAATCGCGGCCGACGCGCCGGTCGAGCCAGGGCCGGTCAATGAGCAGGCCGAGAAGGATGCGTGAGTAGGGGAATAGGGAGTAGGGGAAAGAAACAGGAAGCCGTATGAATCAAGCGGCTTCGTGCTAAACATATTCCCCTATTCCCCTATTCCCCTACTCCCCTAACCCATGAACCCCATCGCCCTTCTCGACTATGCCGGCGTTGCCGTCTTCGCGGCGACAGGGGCGTTGGCGGCGTCGCGCAAACAGGTCGACATTATCGGTTTCCTGTTCCTGGCCAGCGTCACCGGTATCGGCGGCGGCACGCTTCGCGACGTCATCCTCAATCTGCCGGTTTTCTGGGTCGCCAACTCCAGCTACGTGCTGATCTGCGCGGCGGTCGCGGTGCTGGTGTTCTTTGGTGCGCACCGTGTCGAATCCCGCTGGAAGTGGCTGCTCTGGCTCGACGCCGTCGGGTTGGCCGCTTTTTCGGTGATGGGTGCGGCCAAGGGTCTGGCCATTACCAGTTCGCCGGTCGTTTCCGTCGTCACCGGCGTGCTCACCGCCACGTCGGGCGGCATCCTGCGTGATCTGTTGGCGGGTGAACCCTCGGTGCTGCTGAGGCCGGAGATCTATGTTACGGCCGCGCTCGCGGGCGCTGCAATCTTCACGGCTGGCGATGTCACAGGATTGCCGCCGATCGTTTCCGAGCTGGCCGGCTTCGCCGCCGCGTTCGCGGTGCGCGGTGGTGCGCTCCGTTTCGGCTGGACCTTTCCATCCTACAAGAGCCGGCCCGGCCGGCGGCCGGAAGACATTCCGTGAAAAGAAGGGAATAGCGAGTAGTGAGTAGCGAATAGGGTTGGCAGAACGCATGGTTGCGGCGCAGCTCTCGCTATTCGCTATTCGCTATTCGCTATTCGCTATTCGCTATTCGCTATTCGCTATTCGCTATTCGCTATTCGCTAGCGTCACGCGGCGAAGCGCTGCGCTTCCCCGCCATAATAATTGACGTAGCGTGCGCCGATCTCCTTGACCGGCATCACGACGAAAATGTCGACCGTGGAGAATTCGCGGTCGATGACGCAACCATCGCCGATGCGAGCGCCTACCCGCAGATAGCCCTTGACCAGAGGCGGCATCGCCGCGATCGCCGCCTTGGTGTTGACCGCCTCGATCGGCATCAGGTCCATGGAGCAATAACGTTCGGACACAGCCCGCACGTCCCAGGCCGAGTTTGTGCGGCAATGATGGGCGAGATAGGTGAGCGCCTCGGCATGCGCCGCAGGCACGGTGCCGTGGAATGAGGCACAACCGGTCATCACGCCGATTTCGTAATGATTGATATAGGCCCAGATGCCTTGCCACAGCGCCTCGATGGTGCGCTTCGAACGGTATTCGGGTAAAACACAGGAGCGGCCGAGTTCGAGGAAACGCTGGCCGGGATGACGGGCGATGAGCTTGGTCAGCTCGAATTCGCCTTCGGAATAGAAGCCGCCGGCGGTTGCTGCGATTTCTTGCCGCAGCAAGCGATAGGTGCCGACGATGCGGCGGTGCTCAGGGCCGGAAAGCGTGGTATCAAGGACGAGCAGATGGTCGCAGAGCGGGTCGAAACGGTCGGCGTCGCGGCGGTCCTGCGCCTGGAACAGATCCTTCCTGGCGCCAAGCTCATCATAAAATACACGGTAACGCACTTCCTGCGCGGCCGCGATCTCGGCCTCGTTGCGGGCAAGCCGCACTTCGAGGTTGCCGATACGGCCGAGCGCTGCGCCTTTTATGACGGAATCGACATTACGTCCGGCGAGCAAGGCGCTGCTGGCGTTCGGCCGAGTGTCACATTCCGGCATAACTGTATGCACGAGTGATTCTCCTTCGAGCCATCCCTCTTGGCACGGGGATACGGTGTAGGTGCAACAGGATTGTGACAGTACCGTGATACGGCGTCGCGGGCAATACTTCGTCGGCTGGCGAAAACGGTCAACCGGCTATGTTGCGTCACAAGGCCCCAGGTGCGTCGTGTTCGCGGGCGCCGAAACCGTGCTGCTTTTTTGGTGGTCTTCGTCAGCCACGCACCGGGAAAAGGCGGCTCAAGCGGCGACCTGGCCTTCGACGGCGCTGACCAGCGCCTCAGGGTCAAGCGGCTTTGTGACGAAGCCGCTGGCGCCGTGGGCAAGCACCGCATGGCGGGTCTTTTCCTGGCTATCGGCTGACAGCACCATGATCGGCACGGGCGGCACGGATGTCTCCTCCTCATGGCGACGAATCGCGGCAATGGCGTCCAGCCCGTCCATGACCGGCATATGCAGATCCATCAGCACCACGTCGAAACGGCGGTTGTGGCCGGCGCCCGTGACCGCCTCGACGGCGGCCTTGCCATTGCCGACCACCTTGACGCGATGTCCGGCTTTCAGCAGCGTTGCACGGGCCAGCATGGCATTGATGTCGTTGTCCTCTGCGATCAGCACGGACAGGCCCTGCTGGCGTTCGCCTGACGCACGAAGCGCCGGTGCGCGGCGTTTTTCCGGCTGCGGCGTGGCAAGGACCGGTGCGTGGCTGCTCAAAAGGACACGCAAGAGTGTTCCTCCGCGCACTGGCCGGGCAAGGAATGTCGCGTAGCCGCTGCCGCGAAACTCGCCAAGCATGCCGCGGTCGGTGGGGGCAATCAGCGTGATGGCTTCGCAATTGGCGAACCCATGTTGACGAAGCCGCTTGAGCAGCCTTCCGTCACTCTCTTCCAGGGCCGCGTCGACCAGAAGCACGTCGCAGCCGTCGGCAAAGGAAGCGGCCTGAGCCACGGTGGTGGCCATGCCGGCCGCGCCGCCATTGGCGCGGATGGTGCGGGCGATGGCGTCGGCCTCGACGGTGTTCTTGGACAGGATCACGGCGCGTCGCCCGGCAAGCGCGTTCAACCGGCCCTGCGGCGGCTCGGTGGCTGATATGGCGGGAATTTCGAAGACGAATTCCGATCCCTGGCCAAGCCGGCTGGAAACCGAAATCGCGCCGCCCATGGCGGCCACCAGGCGCTTGGAGATGGCAAGTCCCAGTCCGGCACCGCCATGCGGGCGCGTCGAGGTGCCGTCGGCCTGCTCGAATTCCTCGAAGATGCGCTCCATGTCCTCGTCGCGCAGGCCCGGACCGGTATCGGCGATGGTGAAGCAGATGCGGTCGGTGGTCTCGGTGCGGGCGCGCGCGACGCTGACCAGAACGCCGCCGCTGTCGGTGAACTTGATGGCGTTGCCGATGAGGTTGAGCAGCACCTGCCTGACCCGGCCCGGATCGGCTGTGATCAATTGCGGCACATCCGGTTCGACATGGCAGCCGAGGCCAATATTCTTGGCGAAGGCGCGTGCGGCCATCAATTCGATGATGTTGTCGGCGATCTCACGCACGGACATCGGCTGCGGTTCGGGATCGAAGCGTCCGGCCTCGATCTTGGAATAGTCGAGCAGGTCCTCGATCAGGGCAAGCAAGGCGCTGGCCGAAGTCGAGATGGCGCCGACATAGGTCTGCTGCTCCGGCGACAGCCTGGTGTCGGCGAGCAGTCTGGCCATGCCCATGATGCCGTTCATCGGCGTGCGGATCTCATGGCTGACCGTGGCGAGGAAGCGCGACTTGGCCTGGCTTGCGAACTCAGCGCGCTCGCGCGCGGTGATCATGGATGATTCGGCGCGCTTGCGTGCGGTGATGTCGCGGGCGATGGCGCGATGCGAGACGGCATTGCTGTCCTTGTCGCGCACCGACAGCTCGATCCACGAGAACCAGCGCGGGCCGGTCGGCGTGCGGATTTCAACGTCGGTGGAACTCAGGCATTCATGGTCGGAGAAAGCGGCATCGGGAACGATACCGACCTCGATGCCGAGCTCGGCCAGCGTCTTGCCGGCAAGGTCGCGCTGATCGGTTTCGACAAGGTCGGCGAACACCTTGTTGGCATAGACGATGTAACCGTCGCGGTCGCGATGGATGACGAGGTCGCCGAGCGCATCGATGAGACCGCGAAAGCGCTCCTCGCTTTCCTGCATCTCCCACATGCGATCGGCCAGCGTCTCGATCTCGGCGCGGTTGCGGGCTGTGGTTTCGTCAAGCATGACCGTATTGCGGCGCACGCTGCGTCTGGCGTGCAGATGCATGGCCAGGCCGGCAAGGCCGGTTACCAGCAACGCCACGCTGATGAAGGCCGGGCCCCCGGTCAGGTAGGAGAGGCCTGCCAGCGCCATGACAACGAAGGTCAGGATCGGCAGGCCTTCCCGCTTGGCCGGTTGTTGATCGGGCACCAGCGGCGGCGCGGCGATAAACCGCCGCGCAGACGCCGGCGCTTGCGCCGGTGCCGCATCGATGTCGTCACCGGCATCGATACCGTCGCCTGCGTCGACCGGTTGGCTGTCGGATTCCGCGATCATGCGAAATCCTTTGCCAGACAGAGATTATGGAAAATTGCGGGGGATCGTTCGAATTTTAGCGGATTGGGCGTTTTTGCCTCGGCGGCGACGGATTTACCAGCTGATGTGGCAATTCCGTCCGGCGCCCGCGACCCCTTAGACGGGTCACATGTCGACGACGACGCGGCCGCGGATCTTGCCATCGACGATGTCGTGTGCCGCACCGATGATGCCGTCGAAGCCGATGGTCGTGGACAGGCTGGCGAGCTTGTCGACATCGAGATCGGCACCGATGCGCCGCCACGCCTCGAGGCGTACGGCCTTCGGCGCCGCCACCGAATCGATGCCGAGCAGGGAGACGCCACGCAGGATGAAGGGCGCCACGCTCGACGGCAGATCCATGCCGCCGGCCAGGCCGCAAGCGGCGACCGCGCCGCCATAGGAGGTCATCGACAGGACGTTGGCCAGCGTGTGGCTGCCGACCGAATCGATGCCGCCGGCCCAACGCTCCTTGGCCAGCGGCTTGGCGGGCTGGTTGAGCTCGTCGCGCGATATCACCTCGGCGGCGCCGAGGTCGATCAGATAAGGGCTTTCGGCATTGCGGCCGGTCGAGGCGATGACATGGTAGCCGAGGCTGGACAGGATCGAGACAGCGACGGAACCGACGCCGCCGGCGGCGCCCGTAACCACGACAGGGCCGCGATCGGGCAGGATGCCGTGCCGCTCCAGGGCCATGAGGCAGAGCATCGCCGTGTAGCCGGCGGTGCCGACCGCCATGGCATCATGCGCGCTCATGCCTTCCGGCAGAGGCACCAGCCAGTCGCCCTTCACGCGGGCGCGCCCGGCATAGGCGCCGAAATGGGTCTCGCCAACGCCCCAGCCATTCAGGATGACCTTGTCGCCCTTGCGCCAGTCGGGATTGGAAGAGGAGATGACGGTGCCGGCAAGGTCGATGCCCGGCACCAGCGGCCATCGGCGGATCACCGGCGCCTTGCCCGAGATGGCCAGTCCGTCCTTGTAGTTCACCGTCGTCGCCTCGACCGCGATGGTAACGTCGCCCTCCATCAGATCGGCGTCGGTAAGATCAGTCACGGCGACCGACTGTTTTTTCTCGGCATCGCGCGAAACGAGGATGGCTTTGAAGGTTTCGGTCATCTTTTTCTCCGCGAACTTGCTTGGCGTGTGACTGTGCGGCGATGGCAGCGTGGGGTCAATCCTTGGAAGGCTTGGCGTTCGGAGGCGTGGGTTCACGCCGCCAGCCGATGAGTTCGTCGAAGACGACCAGCGCCGCGCCCACGGAAATGAAGGCGTCCGCAAGGTTGAAGACGGCGAAGGACCAGACCGGCGTGTGGAACAGGATGTAATCGATGACATGGCCGTAGACGGCACGGTCGATCAGATTGCCCAGCGCGCCGCCGATGATCAGGGCAAAGCCGATGCGGGCGATGACATGGCCCGATGGCGTGCGCGTGGCGAGGTAAAGCACGAAGGCGACGACCAGCACGGCGATGACCACGAGACCGGTATCGCCGAAGGAGGAGAACATCGAGAAGGCGATGCCCGTATTATAGGTGCGAAACAGCGCCAGGAACGGCAGAAGGTCGAGCTTTTCCTGGAAGGGCAGGCCGGCCTCGACCAGTGTCTTTATCCATTGGTCGAGCGCGATGGCCACGATGACGAGCAGCGCGTAGGGAGACCATGATTTCACGATTGGGCAACCCTCATTGCTGGTCCGGGATTGGTTCGAGTTTCAACGCGCCGCGCCTGATCTCGAACAGCATGATGCCGGTGGCGACCGCGAGATTGAGCGAATCGGCGCGGCCCGCCTGCGGAATCCTGAGCAGCCTGTCGCAGCTTGCCGCCAGGCTTTCGGGCAAGCCCTGCTGCTCGTTGCCCATCATCAGCAGCACCGGCCCGCGGGAGAAATCGACCGAGCGGTAGTCGACCGCGCCTTTCAGATGCGTGCCGGCAACGAGGCCCGAAAAGCCGCCGCGCCAGGCCAGGAATGCCTCGGTCGTTGCCTTCGCCACAGGCACGGCGAAAATGGAACCCATGGTGGCGCGTACAGTTTCCACAGAAAACGGATCGGTGGTACCGCCGACCAGAATGATGCCCCTGGCGCCGACGGCATCGACGGTGCGGATGACGGTGCCGAGATTGCCTGGGTCGCGCACCCGGTCGAGCGCCACCCAGACATCGCCATTGTCGGCACGGATGTCCTTCAGGGCCAGGAATTTTTGCGAGAAGACGCCGACCACCATTTGCGGATTGTCGCGGCGGGTGATGGCGACAAGCACCTTTTCCGATACTTCGAGCACGGTGCCGCCGGCGGCAACGGTGCGCGCCGCGACCTTTTCCACGGCTGCGTTACCGCGTCCGGCCTTGGCGAAAACAAGCGTCCTGATCTGCCAGCCCAAATCGAGCGCATCGATGACCAGCTTCAGCCCTTCGGCCATGAAGGCGTTCTGCTGGTCGCGAAACTTCTTCAAGGCAAGTGCCTTGATGTCCTTGACCAGCGGATTGGCAAGGCTGGTGACTTCCTTCACCTGGCCTGGTGCGCCGGCATGCCGTTCGTTCATGTCAGGCCACCCAGCGCGAAAACAGTGAAGTCGAAAGCGCCCGGCCGACGGACTTTTCACGGATGATCAGCTCGCCCGATTCAACCTTGCCGCCCATGCCGGCAAAGGTGTCGCGCATCAGAGCGTGGATGGCGAAGAAGGAGGCACGGATCGAATAGGCGGTCAGAACCACGGCAAGCGGTTTTGGGGTCAGGATCGAGCGACAGAGGTCCGTCAAATCAGGTAGGTCCTCGAACAACTGCCACACTTCGCCCTTGGGGCCGCGGCCATAGGCCGGCGGGTCGAAGAGGATGATGTCGTAGCGGCTGCCGCGACGCTCCTCGCGTTCGGCGAACTTCACCGCGTCGTCGACGATCCAGCGGATCGGCTTGGCGCCAAGACCGGCTATCTCCTGGTTTTCGCGCGCCCAGCCGATCGCCTTCTTCGAGGCGTCGACATGGGTGACCTCCGCACCCGCGCGCGCCGCCACCAGCGAGGCAAGGCCGGTATAGCCGAACAGGTTGAGCACCTTGACGGGGCGCCTGGCCGCCGCGATCAGGTCCGCCATATGGTCCCAGTGCGAGGCCTGCTCGGGAAAGACGCCGACATGGCGAAACGAGGTGAAACGGCCGAGATAATCGATGCCGTCATGCTTCATCGGCCAGGTTTCGCCGAGCGGTGTCTTGGGAAAACGCCAGCGGCCGATGCCCTCCTCGTCGGTGTCTCCGGTAAAGATCGCGTCGGCCCGCTCCCAGTCCCTTGCCGGCAGAGCCTTCTGCCAGATCGCCTGGCCTTCGGGCCGCACGATGCGGTAGGGACCGTATTGTTCAAGCTTTTGGCCGGCACCGCTGTCGAGCAGCGCGTAATCTGCGTTGGGAGCTACTTCGAGGATTACCGGAAGGTGCTCAGCGGGCAGGGCGCCTTCGCGGCGGGCGAGGATGCGCGGCGCGGATTTCGGCTCGAACCGGTTTTCCGGTTTCACATTGTGTTGTTCGCGCGGCCTGGCATCTGGCTTGACCGCGGAACGATCCTCGGCCGGGCGCGGCTGTACGGTCCCGCTCTTCGCTGGGTGCGGTCGGCCGTCGCGGCGTTTGACGCGAAAAGACTTCAAGAGGCAGCTTCTCCGGCGGTTCGGCCCGCTTCTGCCACAGCTATGCCCATCGGCGCAACAAACCCGCGCGACATTGCGGTTGCGGAGGCTCAGCCACGCCCGATCGAAAGCAGGGCGACAACCAGCGAAACGAAGCCGACAGCCTTGGCCGCCGTGACGGCCATGTGGCCGGTCTCCCAGCGCAGCCGTATGGCTTCGAAATTGTCCGGAATCGGGCCCGGCACCCAGGTGGCGAGAACGTTATTGGCCGGTTTGACGAGAACGAACCAAAGCACCAAGGATAGCGCATAGAGCAAGGCGGCGCCTAGTGCGAACCAGAACGCCGGCCGATCCTCGCGCAGCAACCATGCCAGCAGTCCCGGGCAGGCGACCGCCGCGACATCCAGCGGCGCGCCGATGATAGCGAAGAGCAGGAACTGCCCGTTGAAAACGGTGGCCTCGCGCCAAAGCGCCGGGGACCACCGGGTGAGCCGGGGTGCCGATTCCAGGACATGGGCGAAGGACGGCCCGAGGCTGAGCGCAGCGATCGTGGCGGTCAAGACAGACCAGAAGAGCAGGAAGCCATATAGTCGCATGACGCGACAACGGTTCCGGGCCGAAGCCGTTCCGAACCGTCGCCACTTGCCGTTGCCTCAGCGCTGGCCCTATCGTTTACCACTCCCGGATAGCGTCCATGTCCCGTTCCGAACGCCTGCTTGACCTGATCCAGTCGCTGCGCCGGCACCGCCGGCCGGTGGGCGGGCAAGCATTGGCCGACGGAGAACAGGCCAATGGGGAACAGAAATGAGCGCGTGTTGGATCGCGGTAGCGTCTGCCGACCATGTCCAGCGCGGCCGGCAAGGCGGCTTCATGCAGGTCAACCACGGCAAGGCGGCACCGCTGCACCGCGTCAGGCCTGGCGACGGCATCGTCTATTACTCGCCGACCACCGTTTTGGGGGAGAAAGACGGTCTGCAGGCGTTCACGGCCATCGGCACGGTGCGGGAAGGACACCCCTACCAAGGCGACATGGGCGGCGGCTTCACGCCATTGCGCCGCGATGTCGACTGGGCGCAGGCCGAGGAAGCGCCGATCAAGCCATTGCTTGCGAGGCTGGAATTCACCAACGGCAAATCGTACTGGGGTTACCGGTTGCGCTTTGGTCTGTTTCCGATCAGCGCGGCCGATTTCGGCCTGATCGCAAAGGCGATGAGCGCCAAACTGGCTTCGACTACAGCATGTCGCGGCGAATAGGATTCGCCGACCTGCTGCAAGCTTCTGATTCTATGCATGTCGTTATCCCGGAACCGAGGACACTTCCGGGCGACATGCATTAGCCCCTGAGCGCCTTGTAGACGGCAATGCCGGCGGCCAAGTCCTCGAGTGCCGCGCCAACCGACTTGAACAGCGTGATCTCGTCAGGGCTGCCGCGGCCTTCCCTTTGGCCGCGCGCCAGTTCGTGCAGGTCGGCGACGATGGCTTCCGGCTTCAGCACGCCGGAGACCAGTGGCTGGACGATGTCGCCGGCCTCCTTGGTGGCGCCTGCGCGTGTGTCGACATAGACGCGGGCGCGCATGATCGCGTCGTCATCGCTTTCGCGCATCGTCGGGGTGAAGCCGCCAACCAGATCGACATGGGTTCCCGGCCGCAGAAGCGCACCCTTGATCAGCGGCGTGGTGGTGATTGTCGCCGAGGAGACTATGTCGGCCTGACCAAGCTCGGCATCGAGATCGGTCGCCGCGCTGGCCGTGAAGCCCTCGGCGCACAGATCGGCCGCGACTTTCTCGGCGTTGGCCGGTGTGCGGTTCCAGATGCGGATGGTCTTGATTGGCCGCACGGCGCTGTGCGCCTTGGCCAGGAAGGGTGACAGCGCGCCGGCGCCGACCACCAGCAGCCGCGAGGCATCGTCACGGGCGAGATAGCACGCCGCGAGCGCCGAGGCGCAGGCCGTGCGCCACTGCGTCAGCCGCTGGCCGTCGATCAGGGCTTCCGGTTCGCCGGTGCCGCCGTCGAGCAGGAGGTAGAGCCCCATCACGGCGGGCTTGCCGATGGTGTTGTTGTCGGGCGAGACGGTGACGATCTTGACTCCGATATGGCCGCCGGCGGAACCGCCCGCGGCTTGAAAGTCGGTCCAGGCCGGCATCAGCAGCAGGGTCGACGCCGCACCGTCAGGCCTTTCGACCGCGTGATGATGCCTGACCGGCTGCACCGCGCCCTCGCGAAATGCCGTGCGCAGCGTCTCGACCAGACCAGGAAAGGTCAGCGCACGATCGACCTCGGCGGCCGAAATGGTCAGCATGAAAGGCTCCATGAAAAGAAATGCGCCGGCCGACGCGTCAATTGGTGGGCTTCGGCAATGCTGACCCTGGGCCTGACCCTGGGGCTGACTCTGGAGCCGACCCTTGGACCGGGGCTTGCGGCACTAAAGGCGCGCGGACCGCCTGGCGCAGGTTTTCCGCCTCGACGCCGCGCTGGCGCGCCAGTTTGCGGTAGCGGCCCTGCTTGACCCAGGTCGCCAGGCTGCCGACGACCATGCCGACGGCGAGCGCCAGGAACAGGAAAATAAACAGCGGCAAGGTCAGCGTCAGCTTCGGATTGCCGGGATTGAACGGGTCCAGCGTGAAGGCGACGAGTTCGCGGTTGGCGACG
The DNA here is from genome assembly GCF_006442195.1 of Mesorhizobium sp. B2-3-13. Classification (NCBI taxonomy): domain Bacteria; kingdom Pseudomonadati; phylum Pseudomonadota; class Alphaproteobacteria; order Hyphomicrobiales; family Phyllobacteriaceae; genus Mesorhizobium; species Mesorhizobium sp. B2-3-13. The sequence goes on along the minus strand of NZ_VFVQ01000002.1, from coordinate 132,669 downwards.
GCCAAAGCGATCAGGATGATCGCCAGGGGCACGAAGATCACGATAAGTATGAAGCGGTTGAGCATGATATTTTCCGTCGCAAGCGGGCCGGGACAAGCCGTCCGGCTACTTGCCGCCGTTCAGTCTTTCACGCAGTTCCTTGCCGGTCTTGAAGAACGGCACCCATTTCTCCTCGACCTCGACGGATTCGCCGGTGCGCGGGTTGCGGCCGGTGCGGGCAGGTCGGTTCTTCACCGAAAAAGCGCCGAAACCGCGCAATTCGACCCGGTTGCCCTCGGCAAGCGCGTCAGTGATTTCATCGAAGATCGCGCCGACGATGTTTTCGACGTCGCGCAGGAAAAGATGCGGATTGCGCGTGGCAATAATCTGCACAAGCTCGGACTTGATCATCAGACGGGTCCCCGTGAAAGCAGTTCGGCCAAAATTATCAGGATGATTTTATTTGCTTTTTCAGCTGTCCCAACGCGTCTCAAGGGTGCCAGACGGAAACGAGACCGTCAAGAAACAAGCGGTCGGCGCCAAGTTCATGGATGACGTCGCCGCCGGAGTCCGGCAGGCCGAGCGCGCCGGCGACCGTGCGTGCCATTGCCTTCGACCACAGGAAACCGCCGCGCCGTTCCGTGTCCTTCCACTCGACCACCTTGAGTTTGGCATCGACACCCTTGGTCACCAGCCAGTCGATCGCCACGGACTCGCCGCCGACGGCGTCGATCAGCCCGTTGGCAACACCCTGGCGGCCGGTGAAGATCGAACCGTCGGCGAGCGCCAGCGCCTGTTCGTGGGTCATCTTGCGGCGTTCCGCGACGATGCCGACGAACCAGTCGTAGCTGTCCAGGATGAGCTTGCGGACCATGGCGCGTTCGTCGTCATTGGTCGGCTTGAAGGGCGAGGGTGAGGCTTTCAGCGGCGAGGATTTCACCTCCTCCAGCTTGACGCCGAGCTTGTCCATCAGGCCGCTGACGTCGGGATACTGGATCAGCACGCCGATCGAGCCGACGATCGAGGTTTTGCGGGCGACGATATGGTCGGCGGCACTGGCGATCATGTAGCCCGCCGACGCGGCGAGCGTTCCGACCTCGGCCACGACAGGCTTGTCGGCGGCGAGCTTGCGCACCTCCTCGTAGATCGACTCTCCGCCGACGGTCGTGCCGCCAGGAGAATCGACCACCAGGATCACGCCTTTTACTTTCGGCGACTGGCGGATGGTCTCCAGCCGCTTGATCAGTTCGTCGTCCTCGGTGATGGTGCCTTCGATGCTGACCTTGGCGATGTGGTCGACGGCAAGGCCCCCGAAATCGTCGCCATAGAACCAGGTCGACAGCGCCATCACGCCGAGCGCCACAATGCCAAAGGCCACAACACGCCAGAAAGTCAGTTTGCGCCGCAAGCGGCGGCGGTCGATCAGGTCGTCGGCTCTCAATGCCATCGTCAGCCTCACAGTCAGCGGGAAGAGACGCTTTTAGACCATGATGTCTTCATCGGGAAGCAGTTCCGTCCCGCACATGGCGCGTCGATCCGCGCGCGACGGTCCATACGCTGTCTTTTTTGTGACTGGCCTATGCGAGCGACGCGAGGTAAGTGCGAAGAACTTCAGTGATGAAAAAAGACGCAAGGGCGTCTATTTCTGCTATGAAGCACTGGCTGTTGCGCTGACCCGGTTTTGTTTGTGCACGGCAGCTGTCACATTTTTGCGGTTTTCGTCGGCTTGTGCTTGCGTGAGGGCGCTGGCGTCCCACCTATAGGCGGGGCTCCTGGGCAGGGTTTTGGAAGAAAGCAGTCATGTTAGCGCGACCGAATGAACCGACCAGCCCGGAGACGGAGTTGGCTCCCCCTGCGGATGGCTGGACGCGGGGCGAAGCTTTCGACCGCGCCCAGCGTCATTCGCGCCGCGTGCGCGTGCTCAAATTCGCCGTGCCCTTGGCCGCGGCGTTGATCGCCGTGGCCTTCCCGGTCTATTCCTATTTCGCCGCGCCCGTCTCCGTCGCGGTGCAGGCCGAAGGCACCGCCTTCTCCAACGGCAAGCTGGTAATGGCCAATCCCAAACTCAACGGTTTCACCAAGCAGAAGCAGCCTTATTCGATGACGGCGCTGCGGGCGATACAGGATGTGAGCACGCAAGGCATCATCGAACTCGAAGGCATCGACGCCAAGGTGCCGATCGCGCCCGATAATGTCGCGGCGGTAAAAGCCTCGCACGGTACCTACAATCGCGACGGCAACACGATGAACCTGACCAGCGACGTTATCATCACCACGACCGACGGCATGCAAGCCAAGTTCAAATCGGTCTTCCTCGACATGGGCAAAGGCACTATGAAGACGGGCGATCCGGTCGACGTCAGCCATGACGGGTCGCGGATCACGGCGAATACGATGTCGGTCCAGGACAATGGCAAGGTTCTGGTTTTTGAGAATAAAGTGCGCGTCAACATCGATTCCGCCGCCATGAAGACGGCAGAGGGAAACAGCGGAGAAACCAATGCGGCTCAGTAGTTCGACGCGGCTCGCGGCTGCAACTTCGGCGTTGCTGCTGCTCGGACTGGTGCCGTCACTGGCGCAGTCCACTACCCAATCAGGTCTCAAACTGTCCGGCGACAAGCCGATCCAGATCGAAAGCGACAAGCTGGAGGTTCGTCAGGCCGAGAGTGTCGCCATCTTCACAGGCAATGTCAGCGTCGTCCAGGGACCGACGTTGATGAAGGCCGGCAAGATGACGGTCTATTACGTCAAGGATCCCAATGCCGCTGCCAAGGGGTCGGAAGCGGCAGGTGCGGCGATGACCGGCTCCGCCAACATCGATCACCTGGAGATCTCCGACAAGGTCTACATCAAGTCGGATGCGCAGGTCGCCACCGCCGATCAAGGCAGCTTCGACATGAAGACCCAGGTTCTGGTGCTTTCGGGTCAGAAGGTGGTGCTCTCGCAAAACGACAATGTCCTGGTCGGCTGCAAACTCGTCGTGCAGATGAAAACCGGGCTGGCCCAGGTTGATCCATGCGCTGGCAAACGCGTCGTGATGTCGATCACACCACCGCCGAAATCGGATGCGTCGAAATCGGGAGCGACGAACCCCTGATGGCCAGCCTGTCGTCGCTGACGGCGCGTCTTCCGGGACGGGCCGCAGGCAAGCTTTCGGCTCCGGCCGCGATCACCGTCGACAAGGCGAAGTTCAAGGGAACCTTGATCGCCAAGGGCCTGACCAAGAGCTACAAGGGCCGCAAGGTCGTCAGCGGCGTCACGCTGGGCGTGCGCGCTGGCGAAGCCGTCGGGCTGCTCGGCCCCAACGGCGCCGGCAAGACGACCTGTTTCTACATGGTCACCGGGCTGGTGCCGGTGGATGAAGGCACTATCGAGATCGACGGCTTCGACGTCACCTCGATGCCAATGTATCGCCGCGCGCGCCTCGGCATCGGCTATCTGCCACAGGAGGCCTCGATCTTCCGCGGCCTCAATGTCGAACAGAACATCCGCGCCGTGCTCGAAGTGGTCGAAAAGGACCGCAAGGTTCGCGAGCGCAGCCTTGACGAACTGCTCGAGGAATTTCACATCAGCCATCTGCGCAAGGCGCCGTCCATGTCGCTCTCGGGCGGCGAAAGGCGGCGCCTGGAAATCGCGCGTGCGCTGGCGACGCGCCCGGCCTATATGCTGCTCGACGAACCCTTCGCCGGCATCGATCCGATCGCCGTCGCCGACATCCAGCAACTGGTGCGTCACCTGACGGCGCGCGGCATCGGTGTCCTCATCACCGACCACAATGTGCGTGAGACGCTCGGCCTCATCGACCGTGCCTATATCATCCATGCCGGCCAGGTGCTGACCCATGGCCGCGCCGACGAAGTGGTGGCAAATCCCGACGTGCGGCGGCTTTATCTCGGCGAGGGTTTCACGCTCTGAGACGTTCGCTGTCTGAAACAGCGAACCGTCCCGTCTCTGTTTTTACGAATTCCGATTGGAAAGCCATTTTTTCCCGGCTCCTGGAAACGCTCTCAGCGTGAAATTTGTTTCCTGATACGATTTTTTGCGCGCCGACGACCAGTTTTCCGCGATTTTGATCCGCAATAACGCTCCGGTAAGCGAGTTTTGCTAGGCTTTGCCTTGACAAGCAAAAGCCGGGCCAGTTTCTATGGCCGGCCGAGAAATTCATTCCGGAAGTCCGGACGCGTAGAGGAGGCGTTTGAAACCGAACCATGGCATTGGCGGCGAAACTACAGCTCCGACAGTCGCAGTCGCTGGTGATGACGCCGCAGCTGATGCAGTCGATTCGGCTGCTGCAGTTCACCCATGCAGAGCTCGAGCATTTCATCGACGAGGAGATCGAGCGCAACCCGCTGCTCGAGCGCGCCGAGCCGCAGGACGATGCCGCGAGCGATCAGGCGCAGAAGCTCGAGGCTGAGCCGCAAGCGGCGCCCGATGGCGACTGGTTCGAGAGCGAGACGGCATGGAGCGCCGAGGCAATCTCGGAAAAGCTCGACACGTCCCTGGAAAACCTGTTTCCCGATGATCCCGGCACCAGCGAACGGCTCGGGCCCGACCTGACGGCGCAATGGAAATCGGCTTCGGGCAGTGGCGGGGGCTCCTCTTCCGAGGGGCTCGATGCCGGCGACATGGCGGCGGGCGCGATCACGCTACGCGACCATGTCGGCGAGCAGATCGCGCTCGCCTTCACCGATCCCGTAGCGCGGCTGATCGCCGGAGAACTTGCCGATGGGCTCGACGAGACCGGCTATGTCAGGGCCGATCTGGCGGAGATCGCTGGGCGGCTTGGCACCGACGGCGTGGCGGTGGGCAAGGTGCTGGCCGTATGCCAGACTTTCGAGCCGGCCGGCCTGTTTGCCCGCGATCTCGCGGAATGCCTTTCCCTGCAGCTTGCGGTGCGTGACCGGCTCGATCCGGCCATGAAGGCCCTGATCGCCAATCTCGAACTGCTGGCGCGCCGCGATTTCCAGACGCTTAAACGGCTCTGCGGCGTCGATGAGGAGGATTTGCTCGACATGCTGGCCGAAATCCGGGCGCTCGACCCACGGCCCGGCATGGCGTTTTCAGGCGGCGCCAGCGACTCGATCGTCGCCGATGTCGAGGTGCGGGCGGCCAATGACGGCAGCTGGACCGTCGAACTCAACGCCGAAACGCTGCCGCGCGTGCTGGTCGACCATATCTATTTCGCCCAAGTGTCGCCGCACGCGAAGAACCAGGCCGAGAAGGACTTCCTGGCCGAGTGCTTGCAGAATGCCAACTGGCTGACACGCAGCCTCGACCAGCGGGCCAAGACGATCCTCAAAGTGGCCTCGGAAATCGTGCGCCAGCAGGATGCTTTCCTCGTCCATGGCGTGCGCCACCTGAAGCCGCTCAACCTACGCACGGTGGCAGACGCCATCGGCATGCACGAATCGACGGTCAGCCGGGTCACCGCGAACAAATACATGCTCACCCCGCGCGGCGTGTTCGAACTGCGCTATTTCTTCACCGCCTCGATCGCGGCATCGGGTGGTGGCGATGCGCATTCCTCCGAAGCAGTGCGTGATCGCATCAAGCAAATGATCGACGAAGAGAAGCCCGTCGATGTGCTGTCGGACGATGCTATCGTCGACATGCTGAGGGAAAGCGGCGTCGATATCGCCCGTCGCACGGTCGCCAAGTACCGGGAAGGCATGAATATTCCCTCATCGGTGCAGCGCCGGCGCGAGAAGCGGGCGCTCGCCAGTGCCGGCCGTTAGGCACTCGCGATTTCCACGGTTTTCGAGTTTCATTGACAAGCCACGGTGAAGTGGCTAGAAGCCCGCCCGCATGAGACGGGCTTGATGCCCGCTAGCGGATGGTCCGTCACGACAATGACCCGGGACGGTCAAGAAGGCGGCTTGTGATCAACCGGAAAGTTCGGATTTAAATCGGCGCGAGTGACGCCGCAAAGCTTGTGCGCACGGATCACGAGTATAAACTCGGGCCAGTTTGAAGCCTGAGCAAGGAAGGTCAGTTTTCAGATGAATCTGCGCATTTCGGGAAAGCACATGGATATCGGCGATGCGTTCCGCACACGCATCAACGATCGTGTCGGTGAAGCGATCGGCAAATATTTCGATCGCGGCTTCGCGGGGCACGTCACCGTCATCAAATCGGGCTCGCGCTATTCGGCGGATTGCATGATCAGGCTGGATTCCGGCGCCTCGCTGCAGGCCACCGGCGATGCCCAGGATCCGACGCTCGCCTTCGAGGCCGCGGCCGATCGGCTGGAGACCCGGCTTCGGCGCTACAAACGCCGTCTGAAATCGCACAATTCGGGCAATGCCAATGGCGAGTTGACCGACATTGCCTATACCGTGATGGCACCGCTTGCCGATGACGATGAGGAAATCCCGGAGGATTTCGCACCGGCCATCGTCGCCGAATCAACCATGACGCTGAAGACCATGTCGGTGGCCTCAGCCGTCATCGAGCTCGATACCAAGGACAGTCCGGTGGTTGTTTTCCGCAATGCCGGAACCGACCACCTCAACATTGTCTATCGCCGGCCCGACGGAAACATCGGCTGGATCGATCCGTCCACGACCAAAGTCGCACAGGGATAAAAGCCGGCCGCACGAGGGGTGAGGACTGGCGCGGCAGGCGAACAAGGATTTTCAAGCATGGATCTGAGCGATCTTATCAGCGTTCCGGCGATCTTGCCGGCGTTGAAGGCGAACTCCAAGAAGCAGCTTCTGCAATTGCTGTCCGAGCGAGCCGCGGCGATTTCGGGCATCCCGGAACGGGAGGTGTTCGACACCATCCTGCAGCGCGAACGCCTGGGTTCGACCGGCGTCGGCAACGGCATCGCCATCCCGCACGGCAAGCTCGCCGGCGTGAAGCGCATCGCCGGCGTTTTCGCCCGGCTGGAAACCCCGGTCGATTTCGAATCGCTGGATGACCAACCGGTCGATCTGGTGTTTCTGCTGCTGGCGCCGGAGGGGGCGGGTGCCGATCACCTAAAGGCGCTGTCGCGCATCGCGCGCGTGCTGCGCGACGCCGACACGGTGGCCAAGGTCAGGGGAACGCGCGACGCCGCGGCGATCCACGCGCTTTTGTCGGACACACAGGCCTCGCACGCGGCCTGAAGCCATCTTTTTTAAGATATCACCCCAAGGGCCGCCGTGAGCGGCCCTTTTCAGTTAACCCGCTGGCCGACTTTAATGAATGGCGACGGTGGTCAGGTCGTTTTCCATAGCGCCGGCCAAGGCACGGTCGCGCGCGTCGGAAAGCAGGATCGGCTGGCCGTTGGCGCCAAACAGGGCCCACAGCTCCATACCGGGCGCGATTTCGCCGATGTTGGGGAAGCGGCCGAGCAGTTCATCGCTCGAGACCTTGCGCAGATAGGCGACCGAGCCTTCGCCGAGATGGGCGAACTCGCCGCTGGTCATGGTGATGGTTTCGTCAGTTCTGGTCATTTCAAGCCTCCTTGGCGCGAGGACGCCGCTCAAGGCCATCCCGCATGAGAGCCATCAGTGAAGATCAGTCTTTCACCGATATATTTATTTTCCGTACCAGCCGTTCAGACTCCGGCCGATCGAGGTCGATCGACAAAAGGCCGTTCTTCAGCTCCGCCGCGATCACGCGCATGCCGTCGGCCAGCACGAAGCAGCGCTGGAACTGGCGTGCGGCAATGCCGCGATGAAGGAATTCGCGCTCGGTATCGTCGGTCTGACGACCGCGCACGACCAACTGGTTTTCCTCCGTTGTCACATCGAGATCGCTTTCGGCGAAACCGGCGACAGCAAGTGTAATGCGTAGCCTTTCGGCCTTGCCGTCGGCGCCGCTGAGGCGCTCGATGTTGTAGGGAGGGTAGCTGTCACCGGACTTCGCCAGACGCTCCAAGGTCTTTTCCATGGCGTCGAAACCCAGGAGAAGCGGGCTGGAGAAAGGCGTCATTCGGCTCATGTTACACTGTCCTCTCAAGAGCGACATAAACTGGAAAAACCCAAATGGCATTTTTCCCGATGGTCTTGATATGGTCCGCCCCACGACCAAGTTCAAGCCACCAAAAGACCCGCCCAAAAAGACCAAGCCGTGGACTCACAGGAATAATCGACATGGCGCTTGAAACGACGCGCGGATGCAAGGAGAAGCGCGCAGGCCGGGACCGTTCCCAGTCGAGCGGTTCGGCAGCTTGCGGCCGGTTGGCGTTTTTTGGGCGCATGATCGGTTCGGTGAGCTGATGGCTAGCCAAACAAGGAATTGAAATGCCCCAACGACGCAAGATCATCATCGACACCGATCCCGGCCAGGACGATGCCGTCGCCATTCTGCTGGCGCTCGGCAGTAGCGAACTGGACATCATCGGCATTACTGCCGTTGCCGGCAACGTGCCGTTGAAACTGACCGAAAAGAACGCCCGTAAGATCTGCGAATTGGCCGGCCGGCCAGATATCAAGGTCTATGCCGGCGCCATCCGTCCGTTGGCGCGCAAACTGGTCACCGCCGAGGAAGTGCATGGCAAGACCGGTCTCAACGGGCCGCAACTGCCCGAACCGACGATGAAGCTGCAGGAGCAGTATGCCGTCGATTTCATCGTCGAGACGCTGATGAAGGAAGAGAGCGGCACCATCACCCTTTGCCCGCTCGGGCCGCTTACCAACATAGCGCTGGCACTAATCCGCGAACCGCGCATTGCACCGCGCATCAAGGAAATCGTGCTGATGGGCGGCGGCTTCTTCGAAGGCGGCAATGTCACGCCGACCGCCGAATTCAACATCTATGTCGATCCACAGGCCGCCGATCTGGTGTTCAAGTCCGGCATCCCGATCGTGATGATGCCGCTCGACGTCACCCACAAGGCACTGACCACGTCCAAGCGCATCGACGCTTTCCGCAAGCTTGGCAGCAAGGTCGGCATCGCCACGGCAGACATGCTCGAATTCTTCGAGCGTTACGACGAGGAGAAGTACGGCACCGACGGCGGGCCGCTGCACGACCCGTGCGTTATCGCCTATCTGCTGAAGCCGGATCTGTTCAAGGGCCGCCATTGCAACGTCAGCGTGGAAACCGCCTCGGAACTGACCATGGGCATGACCGTGATCGACTGGTGGGGGGTGACCAAGCGGGAAAAGAACGCCATGGTGATGCGCGACATCGACCATGACGGGTTTTTTGCGCTGCTGGTGGAGAGGCTGAGGCGGCTTAACTGACGTTTTTTGGACAACGCGCGTTGTCACCAGCGCGCGTTGTCACCCATTGAGCAATCGATAGGTGTCGACGCCGTGCTTGTGGTGCTGCCGTTCAATAGGAACGAGAGAGCCAAGAAGATGCGGTCGCTCGACGTCATCGTCGATCGACATCCGCGTGTTGTCGTCATCAAGGCGTACATCGTAGGTGTAGTATAAATTGTGACCTACCATGGCATACGGGCTGATAGGCTTCACTCTAATGTATTCGACAACGGCCATCACGCGTTGGGTGGCGACGACCGGATTGGCCTGAAGCTCTACAATTGCGATGGATTTCATCAGCGCAAAGGCGCAAAAGAAAGCGATGCCGACCACTGCGTCGCTGTACTCGTATTGCCAAATAAGCAAGCGATCCCGAAAGGAAACGTTTGATTTGCGCATAGTGAAGAATTGTGCAGTGGCGTGCAATTCTTCAATGTGTCTCTGCGAAAATTTATGAAGAAGGCGCTTTCGTGGTTACTTCGACCGCGAAAACGCCAGCCACAGGCCACCGCCGACCATGAAGCTGCCGCTGATCCTGGACAGGAGCTTGACGCGGCTGGCCGAGAGCATGCGGCCGGCGCGGCCGGCGGCGAGCGCATAGGTCGAATCCGACATGACGGCGAAGATCATGGCGGTTAGGCCCATGACGACGATCTGCAGCGAATAATTGCCCTGCGGCGCGATGAACTGCGGGAAGAAGGCGCCGAAGAAAATCAGCGTCTTGGGATTGCTCAGCGCCACGAGCAGGCCCTGCAGGAAGAAGCCGCCGCGTGGTTTACGAGCGGTTCCGTCGGCGTTCAGCGTGCCCTTCGAGCGGAACATCTGCACGCCCATCCAGATCAGGTAGGCGGCGCCGATCAGACGCACCCACTCGAACCAGTGGCCCATGCCCGAGATCAGCGTGTTGAGGCCGATGCCGACGATGGCGATCGTGACGGCAAGGCCGGCTTGCGTGCCGGCAACGTTGGCGAGACCGGCACGAGTTCCGTGGCGGATGCTGTTGGCGATGATCAAGGTCACCGTCGGCCCGGGCACCAGGATGATGACGATGCAGGCAAGAACATAGGCGGCGTAGAGTTCCAGCGACATGATTTTTCCTCGCAATGCCGCTACGCGGCCTTTCAGGCGACAATCAATGCATGGCGGCGATAACGACGCAAGCCGGTGCGCGGCGTGCCTGGCTCAGGCGCCGGCCGGCCAGGGCAACGTCGTCTCATAGGCGGCCGCGGCCTTCAGCACGGCGAGGTCGCCGCGTGGCCGGCCGATCAGCTGCATGCCCATGGGCCGGCCCCTGTGGTCGAAGCCGACCGGCATATTGACCGCCGGGCAACCGCCCAAGGTGGCGAAGGCTGAAACCTGCATCCAGCGATGGTAGCTGTCCATCTCCCGCCCGGCGACCTCGCGGGGCCAATGGGTGCCGACATCGAAGGGAAAGACCTGTGCGGTTGGCAGCGCGATAAGGTCGAAGCGGTCGAAGATCGACAACAGCATGCGGTGCCAGGAGGTGCGAACGACCGAAGCCGCGCGGATTTGCGGCGCCGTCAGCCGCATGGCGTTCTCCACTTCCCAGACGGCTTCCGGTTTCAACAGGCCGCGCCTGGCGGGATCGTCATAATGCACTTTCAGGGCGCAGCCGCTGCTGGCCTGGCGCAGCGTCACGAAGGCCTGCCAGAGTGCTTCGAAATCGAAATCCGGTCGCAAGGGCTCGGCCAGGAAGGATACATCCGTGAACCGTGCGAGTGCTGCCTCGCAAAGGTCGAGGATGCCGGGCTCGATCGGCAGATGGCCGCCGAGATCGCCCAGCCAGGCGATGCGGCCGCCGGTCGCCACCGTCGCGAGCCCTTCAAGGAAGGAGCCCTGCTTTTCATAGGAGAGAGGCGCCTGCGGATGGTAACCGGCCTGCACGTCGAGCAACAGCGCCATGTCGGCGACGTTGCGGCCCATCGGCCCCTCGACGCCCATCTGCGCCTGAAAAACCTCGAAGTCGGGACCAGCGGGCACGAGCCCTTGCGACGGCCGAAAACCGTAGACATTGTTCCAGGCTGCCGGGTTGCGTAGCGAACCGCCGAAATCGCTGCCGTCGGCGACGGGCACCATGTCGAGTGCCAGCGCCACCGCCGCACCGCCGCTCGAGCCGCCGGCGGTGAGCGACGGATCGAAAGCATTCAGCGTTGGCCCGAACACGTTGTTGTAGGTGTTGGAGCCGAGCCCGAATTCGGGAACATTGGTCTTGCCGATGATGATGGCTCCGGCGTCGCGGATGCGTTCGACGAAGAAGTCGTCTTCCTGCGGCACGAAATCGGCGAAGATCGGCGAGCCGAACGAGGTTCTGAGGCCCGTTGTGGAGGCAAGGTCCTTGATGGCAATGGGAAGGCCAAAGAGGGACCCGCTTCCATCCGTCCGCCTGATATCGGCGGCATCGGCCTCGCGCAGGATGTCGGCGCGGTCGCGCAACGAGACAATGGCGTTGACCAACGGGTTGACCGCATCGATGCGATCGAGGAACGCCGTCACCACCTCGCGCACGGAGAGTTTCTTTCGGCGGATCGCGTCGGCGAGTTCGACAGCCGACAGGCGGCAGATGTCGCTGGCCGCGGGTACGGCATGTCTGGTGCGCGGGCGCATCATCTCAACGGGTTTCCTGCAAGGCCTGGTCGACATCCTTGGCCAGCGGGATTGCCGGCTGGGCGCCGGGCTTGAGGCAAGCCAGCGAGCCGGCGGCGCCGGCACGCGCCAATGCCTGTTCGAGCGTGAGGCCCGACGCCAGGCCGGCCGCGAAATAGCCGCAGAATGTGTCGCCGGCCCCGACCGTGTCGACCGGCGTGATCTTCAACGCGGGAACGGTCAGGAAATCGCTCGGCGTCGCCGCCATCACGCCTTCGCCGCCAAGCGTGACGACGATGGCGCGTCCGGTTTTCCCGGCAAAATCGCGCATGCGCGCCTTCCGATCGCGGCCGCTGAGCGCCAGCGCCTCGCCATAGAGGTCGAACTCGGTTTCGTTGGCTACGACGTAATCAGCCTTGCCGAGGAAGCCGGCCGCCTTGGCGTGGAACGGAGCCGTGTTGAGCACGGTGACCGCGCCGGCCGCCCTTGCCTGGTCGAGTGCCGCATCGATCGTCGCGAGCGGAATCTCATGCTGCAGCAGCACGACGTCGCCCTTGTTCAGAAAAGCCTTGGAGAGGTCGCCGGGCACCACGGAAGCATTGGCGCCGGGAACCACGGCGATGATGTTCTCGCCGTCGTCACCGACCATGATCAGCGCCGTGCCGGTCGAGGCAAAGGTCTCTCCCACACCCGACAGGTCGACCTTGGCCTCGCGCAGCAACGCCAGAGCTTCTGGTGCGAAATTGTCCTTGCCGACGGCGCCGACCATGCGCACCTGAGCACCGGCACGTGCGGCGGCGAGCGCCTGGTTGGCGCCCTTGCCGCCGGGCGCCGTTGTGAAACCGGAACCGCTCACCGTCTCACCGGGGCTCGGCAAGCGGTCGACATTGGCGATAAGGTCGAGGTTGATCGAGCCGACTACGATAATCAAGAAATGCCTCCTGCTGAATGCAGGGGAAGCTATCCTGCCAGGCCGCTCGATGCCAGACCACGCGAATGGTCCAGCGCGATTTGCCGCCTCACTCACACAGCACTGTGACGATGCCCTGATAGCTGCCGGCCGGGAAGATGCCGCTCGATTTGGTGGCGGTGAGGTCGACCTGCATGGCGTGGGTGCCGTTGACGACCCTTTGCGGCACGCCCCCATTGTTGTCGACGCCCGAGCCATCGAGGCGGAAGACCGAGACGAAGGTCACGTTGGTGCCACCGCCGCTCGGCTCGGACGAGAATGCCGCAGGCGCCGGCGCTGAAACCGAATAACAGTCCAGCAGGTTGAACAGCGAGCACAGCGTGGAGCTTGCCACCACGGTGGCACTGGCGCTCGATCCGCCTGCCTGCTTGGATCCGAGTATGCCGATGGCCGGATTTGCGGTCATCGTTCCCGATGCCCCGACCATGATGGTGCAGGTGCCGATGATCGCCGCCTGCGCCGGAAGGCAGAAGCCGGCGAGCGCGGCCATCGCAAGCAGCGCTCGGTTATTTCTTCTTCTTTTTCTTGCCATCGCCGCTTCCGGTCCTGATGCTCCAGCCTTCGTTGGCCCATCCGGGTGATGCGGCCACGGGCGTGGGAGCGCTGGCGGCCACGCTCGCCGTCGGGCCGTCGCCGCCGAGGCCCATCTTGAGCAGTTTCAGCTCCAGTTGCAGGCGCTCGACCTCGAGTTCATAGAGGCGGCTGCAATCGACACGTTTCGGCGCACGACCGATCGGGATCACCACGCGGCCGTAGGTGGCGACGTCGTTGTTCGACTGGCTGTTGCCTCTGATAACGCCGAGGTCGAAATAGGCGCCGGTGCCCGACACCGCCGAACGGCAGGTGGTGCCGTCGGAAGCGTGGACCTCGTCCTGGCCCTGAGGCAACGTCACGCCGGGCAAATTGAAGCCGCTCTCGTTCTGATTGAGGTTGTAGACATCCTCGGCCAGCACCGGCGAGATCCCCGCCCACATTGCCGCACACGCGACTGTCAGGACTTGCGGTGCCCAAAAAACTTTCCGCATATCTGTGCCTTTATCTGCGTCTGTTGATTGGGAAAGGGGATGCTCTCGGTACAGATACGCACTTTACGCTCGGCAGCGCCGCCGAAGGGCACGACCACAAGGACGGGGCGGGAAGCCTGCGAGCCCAGCTGAAAGACGCTCGGAGAGATCTTGGCGTCCACTGGCTGAAAATCCTGATCGTAGACGTGGATTTCGACCCTTATCTTCTGGCCGTAGGGATTGGCGGGGAAGACGCGGACCGCGAAGGCGTCGGTGAAACTGTTGACCTCGCCCCGCATCGGCGACATCGACTGGGCGTTGGCCGCAATGGCCGGCAGGCAGACGGCCACCGCCGTCGCCAGGATTCGTGCATGTTTCAAGGACCTCTCCTTCGCGACGGCCTATTCGCAGCGCAGTGTTACCGTTGCCTGATAGTTTCCGGTGGCAAAGCGGTTGCTGCCGCCCTTGGTGCCGGCGAGATGGACCGAGACAAGGTCGGCGCCGGGGACAGTCAGGGCGGTGGAGGACGCCGTTTCCGCGATCGTGTGGGCGCCGCTGGCAGAATAGGTCGGTGTCCAGGTGATGGCCGTGCTGTCGGCGGCCGGCACGGTGGTGAGGGTCACCGGATCGACGCTGAGCGAAACACCCCCGGTGGTGGTGAGCGTGACTGTTCCAGCCGAACCGCCGCTGTTGTGGGAGCTCAGCGACTGAAGGTCGGCGCTCACCGTCATCGTGCCGTTGGTGCCGACAACGAGCGTACAGGTCGCGGTGACCGTGCCATTAAAGATAACATTCTGCGTTGTGGCCATCGCCGCGCGGTCCAGGCACGCGACCAGCAAGGCTGCACCAAACACGGTGCGGAACAACTTCATCGAGATCCTCCTATTAAGTCGGATCGCCCGAATTAATATGGGTCATCATCGCTTTATCGTGGTTAATTTAGCGTAAACTTAAATAAGACGCCGAAATAAAGCTCTTGAAGGAACCGACGGTTGTCCACGGTTGTATCCAGAAATTCCAAAATCATGCGTAATAATACTGCGCATTTCCAAATGTTCGTATATATTCTCCGCAGCAGAAAGCAAAAATCGACATTTCACGACGAAATCTGCCCCGCCTCCCAGCCCAGGATGGCGCGCTTGCGGGTCAGGCCCCAGTGATAGCCGGTGAGATCGCCTGATTTGCCGATGGCGCGGTGGCACGGCACCACGAAGGAGAGCGGGTTGGCGCCGTTGGCGGCGCCGACCGCGCGGCTGGCGCTCGGCGCACCGATGCTGGCCGCGATCGCGGAATAGGTACGGGCCTTGCCCATAGGGATCTGGAGCAGCGCCTCCCAGACGCGGACCTGAAAGTCGGTCCCGATCATGACGACATGAAGCGGCTGATCGGCGCGCCACAGCGTCGGCTCGAAGATGCGCGCGGCATAGGGCCCTGTCGCTTCCCTGTCCTCGACATAGAGCGCGTTCGGCCAGCGGCCGGACATGTCCGCAAAAGCGGTGCGTTCCTCGCCGGGGTCGCAGAAGGCGAGGCCGGCAAGCCCGCGGTCGGTGGCCATGATCAGGGCAGCGCCGAACGGGGAGGTGTGATAGCCGTAGCGGATGGTGAGGCCAGCGCCGCGCGTCTTGTAGTCGCCCGGTGACATCGCCTCATGGGTGACGAACAGGTCGTGCAGCCGGCCGGGGCCGGACATGCCCAGTTCGAAGGAAGTTTCGAGCAGAGGCATGCCGGAATCGAGCAGCCTGCGCGCATGGTCCAGCGTCACCGCCTGCAGGAAGGCCTTGGGCGACAGGCCGGCCCAGCGGGTGAAGAGTTTTTGCAAACCGGTCGGCGTCTCGCCGACCCCCTCGGCCAGTTCTTCCAGCGATGGCTGGTCGCGATAGTCGAGGCTGATCTTCTCGATGGCGCGGCGCACGATCTCGTAGTCGCTGCCCTCGGGCGTGATGTCCTTCTTGAGGACTGCCGTGTGTGTGCTCATGGACCTGTCTCCTTGGGCCGGAATATCGCCTCTTGGGGCGCCGATCGCCACCCGAAACTTGCCTTCTTGCAGCACTTGCCCAGATAGACTCCGGGTTTCGAGCCCGGACGGAAAACCGCTTCTTTTCCTGGAATTGCTTTAGCGCGCCTTGGCGGTCGCCAGCGCGCGCGCGAAGGCGGTGGCGAAGCTCTCGCGGGAATCGGGGTCGAGGAAGCCGCCGATCGGCACGTTCTGGCCCTGTGCTTCCACGATCATTCTGGTGATGCCGATCTCGGCGTGACGGGCGACCGAAAAACGCGCCCAGAAAGGGTTGAAGCGATGCGCTTCCGATTTTCCCGAGGGGGCCGTCTTGCGGATGTCGAGGCTGGTGCGCGAGACCGACACTTCCTCGCGGGCGCGTGCGGCCCGATAATTGACGCGGAAGGCGATGTAGACGGCAATCACGTCGATGCCGAAGAAGCCGAACACCGGCCAGGCGCCGCGCGACAGGAAAAACGCACCCGTGACCAGCCAGCCGAACATCAGTGCGCCCATCAGGATCAGGAAGCCCGTCCGGCCCAGCGACCGGTGTGGGGTCAGCAATGCGTGAAAGAAGGGCTCATCAGCCTGAAACGAGGCGTTTGTGTCGCTCATGACAGGATATTATAGGAGGGAAATGGCCAGCCCCAAGTCCAAAGAATCTTCCATGCCCGAAAAAGAGCCGCCGTCCGGACGGCGCGACGGCTCCAATGCCAAGCCGCGTTCACGGCCCGCGCGGCGGACTTCGCGCTACAGCCCGGCCGAAGTGCACGAGATATTCCGACGCTTTTCGGTGCAGCGGCCAGAGCCGAAGGGCGAGCTTGAACATGTCAACCCCTTCACGCTGCTTGTGGCGGTGGTGCTGTCGGCGCAAGCGACCGATGCCGGCGTCAACAAGGCGACGCGGGCTTTGTTCAAAGCCGCCGATACGCCGCAAAAGATGCTGGCATTGGGTGAAGCCAGGGTCGGCGACTATATCAGGACCATCGGTCTCTGGCGCAACAAGGCCAAGAACGTCATCGCACTATCGGAGGCGTTGATCCGCGACCATGGCGGCGAGGTGCCCGATGACCGCGACGAGTTGGTCAAGCTGCCCGGTGTCGGGCGCAAGACCGCCAATGTCGTGCTCAACATGGCCTTCGGCCAGCATACGATGGCGGTCGACACCCACATCTTGCGCATCGGCAACCGGCTTGGCCTGGCGCCCGGCAAGACCCCGGAACAGGTCGAGCAGGGACTTCTAAAGATCATCCCGGACGAATATATGCGCCATGCGCATCACTGGCTGATCCTGCACGGCCGCTATGTCTGCAAGGCGCGCAAGCCGGATTGTCCGGCCTGCGTTATCGCAGATATCTGCAAGGCAGAGGTGAAGACGACCAGCATTCCGGCACCGCTGGTGCCGATCGCTCCGCTTGAAACGATTGCCGCCGACGATCAGTAGCCGTAGCCACGCGCCATCGCCGCGGCGAAAACCGGGATCAGCAGGAAAACGAACGCCTCGGCGCGGATATAGGTCTTCACCGAGGCCAGTTCGCCGACAGGCACCGCGAAGGCAGGATTGGCGCTCGCCTGCCGGCTCCAGGACATGAAACGCACGGTCGGGATGATCGACAGCAGGCCGACGGTGCCGAATGCCGCCATCTTGGCCCAGAACACCCAGTTGTAGACGTAGAACTCCCAACCCTTGAGCCCCCAGGCGACACGGCCGATGCCGACGATGATGATGAGCGCGGCGATGATGCCGTAGTGGCGGTCGATGCCGGCGAGCCGCTTGAGCGTCGCGACCGGCAGATCCCCACGGATCAGCACGAATTCGGCGCCGATGATCCCGGCTAGCGAGAACACCAGCAGATGGTGGATGATGGCGAGCACGAGGTCGGTGGTGTCCATGCGGATTTCCTTGGATCGGCGGCAGTGGCCGGGGCGTGAAAAATTGGGACGTGCTGAAACAGCCGGCGTCGAAAATAACACCGCCGCGCGAAAATCCCATAGCGCCCGGATGTCGTGAAGGCTGCCGGACGTTGCGCCTTGGATGATGGTTCCTGGTTCCTGGCTCTTGCACCGCGCCGGCGATTTGCTAACCGCAGGCCGTAACGCGAGACAAATCCAATGAACACGACGCAAGCGACCATCGCCCCGGTCATCGAGACCCCGCGAACCATCCTGCGGGCACACCGGCTCGGCGATTTCGATGCCTATGCCACGATGTGGGCCGACCCCGTTGTCACCCGTTTCATCGGCGGCAAGCCGCGCACGCGTGAGGAAAGCTGGATGCGCTTCCTGCGCCATGCCGGCCTGTGGTCGCTGCTCGGCTACGGCTTCTGGGCCATCGAGGAGAAAGCGACTGGCCGCTTCGTCGGTGAGGCCGGGTTCCACGATCTGAAGCGCGACATGGAGCCGTCGATCGAAGGTATCCCCGAGGCGGGGTGGGCGCTCGCTCCGGCCGCGCACGGCGCCGGCCTTGCCACGGAGATCGTCAGCCGCGTGCATGGCTGGGGCGACGAGACGTTCGGACGTGCCAGAACCGTCTGCATCATCGATCCCGAGAATACGGCTTCGTTGAACGTCGCCAGGAAGTGCGGCTATACCGAGCTGACGCAGACCCTCTATCACGACGCGCCTACCATCCTGCTGGAGCGGCTGCCCTGAGCGGCGTCATCGACTGGACATACCCGCTCTGCTAGCATCGATCATCAAGCGAGGGGATCGATCGATGCATGCATTAAAGTCGACAATCATGAGGTTTTTCTGGGCGGGGCTTGTTCTCGCGCTGACAGTGCGGCTCGCGGCAGCCGACGCGACGGTGCCGACCGCCGATATCGCGGGCGCCGCCGACAATCAACTGGCCAAGCGCTACGAAGGCTCTTTCATCGTGTCCTACGCAAAGCTTGCCTTTACCGACTTCAGCATACCGCTGTCGCCCCTGAAGCCAAGTACAGATCCCAACGCGCACGACGCCATGAACAATCGCGTTTTCGCGCCGGACAAGAAGGCCGAGGTGGAGGGTGCCCTGACCCGTATCGCCTATGTGCTGCCGGCCGAGCGGTCGCCGCTCGAGGTGCTGCGCAATTATCAGGATGTGATCAAGGCAGCAGGAGGCGAAGTCCTGTTCGAGTGCAAGAAGGAGGAATGTGGCGGCGCCGCCGACCGCTCGTCGAGCGGCGGCGGCGGCGACATGAGCCTGACGATGTATTCCTTCCATGAAAGCGATCTCAAGGACGCGGCATTCTCCAATGGCGCTTGCGCGTTGGCTACCGGCATCAGCGACCAGCGCTATTTCTCGGCCAAGGTGCCGCAGGACGGCGGCGACGGCTATGTCATCGTGCAGACCTATTCGTTGACCGACGATCTCTACTGCAAGAAACTCAACGGTCGCACCGTCGCCGTTGTGCAGGTGCTGGAACCCAAGGCGCGCGACAGGAAAATGGTGGTCGTCGAAGCTGACAAGATGGCGGACTCGCTCTCCGCCACCGGCAGCATCTCCCTCTACGGCATCTTCTTCGACACCGACAAAGCTGATATCGAGCCAGAGTCCGAGCCGACGCTGAAGGAGATTTCGACGCTTTTGACCAATGAGCCCGGGATGACCGTGATCGTCGTCGGTCATAC
Organism: Mesorhizobium sp. B2-3-13; assembly: GCF_006442195.1. Taxonomy (NCBI): domain Bacteria; kingdom Pseudomonadati; phylum Pseudomonadota; class Alphaproteobacteria; order Hyphomicrobiales; family Phyllobacteriaceae; genus Mesorhizobium; species Mesorhizobium sp. B2-3-13. The sequence continues at coordinate 113,313 of NZ_VFVQ01000002.1, read as the reverse complement.
CGACAATCAGGGCGCCTTCGATTACAATCTCGATCTGTCGTCCCGGCGGGCGCAGGCGGTCAAGGCGGCGCTCGTGGCGAAATACGGGATCGATGCGTCGCGGCTTACGGCGGCCGGAGCCGGCATGATGGCGCCCGTCGCCAGCAATGACGAGGAGACCGGCCGCGCCAAGAACCGTCGGGTGGTTCTGGTCAAGTTGAACTAAGCGCTTTCGAGCGCTTCAAACTCTTTGTTGCGACGCAATAAGGACAGGAAACCGCCCACACTTTTCCGCGCGAATGGCTGTGGGCCTATAGCGGCCCGCCGGCACGGCCGCTTCCTGAAGATGAGAGCACGGACAGTTGAGGCTTATGCCTGCTCGAGCGGCGCGGGCTTGGGCAGCGCCAAGGTGTTCACCAGCGTCGAGAGATCGGGCTCGTCGATGAGCATCGCGGCCTCGGCCGGCGCCAGCCAAGCCCGCTGCCGCCGCTTGGCCTCCTGCCAGTCGGCAAGCTCTTCCGTCACTTCCAGCAGAAACACGATGACGTCGACGCGGACAAAGCGGTTGGCCAAGCGTTTCCAGTAGGAATAGGTGCCCACCGGCTGCTTCAGCGTTTTGCCAAGCACCCCGGCTTCCTCCAATGCCTCGATGGTGGCTGCCTTGTGCCCGCTCTTGCCTTTCATCGGCCACCCCTTGGGCACGATGAAGCGTCTCGTCGTTCTCGATGTGACCAGCATCACCTCGATACCGCCGCGCGGGTTCAGCCGAAAGGGAATGGCCGCCACCTGGCGGATCCTTTCGCCTTTCTTGGCCTGGCGCACGGCCTTTTTCTTGGTGGCTGCCATCTTGATAATCCAGTCGCTCCAATGCCCCTTAGCGTGATGCGACGCCTTTGCAAAATCCAAACTGCCGCAGGGGCACCTAAAGTGCCCTACCATGTAAGTCGGCTAAATAAAAGAAGATGCCCGTCGATCAGCGGCAGGTGCTGACGGCGGTGTTGCCGATTATCTGCGTCTGGCAGCTCGGCCTGACCTGCGGAACGACAGGCGGCTGCTGGACGATAACGCGATCCTGGGCACGATACTGCTGTTGCTCTTGCTGAAATTGCTGCCGCTGAACCCGGCTCTGCAAGGCCTGCAGGTCATTCTGCTGGATGAGCACATTGTTTCTGGCCGCAGGATCGAGCACCTGCGCGGAAGCAGGCGATGCAAAGCCGACGGAAGCCGCCCCGGCCAGCACCGCCAGCACGAAACTCATAGGTGTACGACGCATGTACATCCGCTCATTCCTGCAAGAAAACCTCATCGCACCAGATATATAGGGTGTTCGTCCTGCGATGCCATGGCGGGAATACGACGTGGACCTCAACAACCTCGACGGCGAAGCTCCGCTGAACTTCCTGTCGATCGACAAGCTGTTCACCGAATGTGTGGTGGCCAAGGATTCGGCGATGGCCGATTCCGGCATCGAGGCGAAGACCTTGCATCCGGCAGTGGACTTCAACGTCCAGTTCAAGGTGGATAACGGCACCGATCTCGTTCTCTACGCCGACGATCCGGCCTTCCTCGAACTGGCGCAGGATCCGGGTTCCGGCACTCACCGATCCGGGCGTGTTCCAGATGGCGCAGTGGCCGCTTTGCGGCTGCGCAGAATCTGCCCGGCTATCCGGCATTGCACTTGACGGAAGCGATCGATTCGCCGCTCTATCGGGTCGGCGCCGGCCTCGAGCCGAAAGGCGTCAATGCGTCGGCATGTCCGTCAGGTATAATGGCGCCTTCGGGGAAACGGTCAAACAGAATGCAGTCAGCGCGTCTCTCAAGGCCAGTTTCTAGACTGGCTCGAGGCGGAGCCGGGAGAGGTCTTGATGAGGAAATACGCGTATTTCGCAGCAGTGCTGGGTGCCGCCTGTATCGCCGGCCTGCCGGCCATGGCGGCGCAAGCCAAGAGCGACAAGGTGACGGCAACACCGCCCGCCGCAGTTGACGCGCCGCAGCTGCCCGGCGGTGCATCGGCCTTGTCCGAAACTCACGGCGACTGGACGGTCAATTGCCAGATATCGGGCACGAACAAGGTCTGCAGCCTGTCGCATCAGCAGTTCAACAAGCAAAGCAACCAGCGGCTGCTGGCGATCGAGCTGTCGAGCAAGACCGGCGAGGATGCGACCGGAACCCTTGCCCTGCCGTTCGGCCTGGCGCTTGCCAAGGGTGTCGCGCTGACCATAGACGACCAGAAGCTCGATGGCAGCCTGCCGTTCAACACCTGCCAGGTGGTCGGCTGCCTTGTGCCGGTGGCGTTCGATGCCAATGTCACGCCGCTGCTGAAGAACGGCACCACACTCAAGATCGACGCGTTCGCGGCCGATACCGGGCAAGTCATAAGCTTTTCAATTCCGCTCAATGGCTTCGGCGGGGCGCTTGCCCGCACGGCTGAGCTTTTGGCCAACTGACGGCTTGGCGCACAGCACGCAAAAGGATGTTGGCGGCTCCGCCAACACTTGTCAGACGACGATCGTTTTCAACCGCTCGGCGATGAGCGCGGCGAGCCGCGCCGCCAACTCGTCCTTGGTCATCTCAGGCCATTCCTCGATGCCGGTCCTAGACACGATCCGGACCCGGTTGCGATCGCCGCCCATCACGCCTGAAGGACCGATGCCGCTGGTCTGCGACACATCGTTGGCGACGATGAGATCGGCACCTTTCTTGCTGAACTTGGCCTCGGCGTTGCGCAAGAGATCCTGCGTCTCGGCGGCAAAGCCGACGACCAGGCCGGGTCGCTGCTCGTGGTGACCGACACCAGCCAGGATGTCGGGGTTCTCGACCATGCGCAGCACCGGCGGGCCTTCGCCCGCGACCTTCTTGATCTTCTCACCGGCCGAATTCTCGGTGCGCCAGTCGGCAACGGCGGCGACGAATACCGCGGCGTCGGCAGGCAGAAGCTGTTCCACCGCGTCGCGCATTTCCTGCGCTCGCTCGACATGGATGGTTTTCACGCCGGCTGGGTCGGCAATGCTTACGGGACCGGAGACAAGTCGGACATCGGCGCCAAGCCTTGCCAATGCCGCGGCGATGGCATGGCCCTGCTTGCCGGACGACCGGTTGGCGATATAGCGCACGGGATCGATCGGCTCGTGCGTCGGGCCTGACGTGACGATGATCTTGCGCCCCGCCAGCGGTTTGGGCCCGGCATCGAGCAGCGCCTCGACCGCGGCGACGATCTCCAACGGTTCGGACATGCGGCCTTCGCCGGCCTCGTTGCTCTCGGCCATCTCACCCTTGGCGGGGCCGACGAAGGTGATGCCGTCCTTGCCTAAGGTGGCGCGGTTGCGGCGGGTGGCGGGATGCGACCACATCTTCGGGTTCATGGCCGGGGCCATCAGCACCGGCTTGTCGGTGGCGATGAGCACGGTCGAGGCCAGATCGTTGGCATGGCCATTGGCGAGCTTGGCCATCAGGTCGGCGGTTGCGGGCGCCACCACCAGGAGGTCCGCCTCGCGCGACAGCCTGATGTGGCCGACATCGTGTTCATCGTTGCGGTCGAACAGGTCGGTGAAGACATGGTCGGCGGAGAGCGCCCCGACCGACAGCGTCGTCACGAATTCCTGCGCCGCCGACGTCATGACCACCCGCACCGCCGCACCACGCTCGCGCAGCCGGCGGATCAGATCGAGCGCCTTGTAGGCGGCGATGCCGCCGCCGATGATGAGCAGGATGCGCTTGTTGGAAAGTGTGCCTCGCGGCAAGCTCTTGACTGCCAAGGCCGACGCCACGGTCGGGGCGCCTTGCGAATTGGCCAGTTCAAGGAGGGCTTTCTCGATCTGATCGAGACGGCCAACCGGGCCGATCTGGCCGTCGACAGCGGCCCGCATCATCACCCGCGCCTGTTCTTCCATGGAGCGATCGTTTTCCGCCGCCAGCCGGCGCAGCAGTTCCTTGACCTCATCATCAAGGTTGCGGATCGTGATACTGGCCATATGATTGCACTCTACTCATCTTGCCCGATAGCGATGGTAGCAATGCAATCAAATTGCCGCAAGCCGCAGGCCTCGGAGCGACGGGGGCCTAAAGAAGCTTCCAGGCGATATAGACCAGCGTCAGCGCTATCACCCACAGCGCGACACGGCCAGAACGACTGTAGCGTGCCTCGGCCTTGCCGATGGCGCGGGCGGTCGCCTCATCGAAGCGCAGGCCGTGCTCGGCCATCAGGTCGATCTCTCGCGACAGCCGTTCCGTACGGGCCGCGAGTTCCGGCGCCTGGCGGATTAGCGCCAGCATCGCTTTGCCGCCGTCGCGCGCGTCGGCCAGCAAGCCGCGCGGCCCGAGGTTGCCGGCTATCCAGCCGCTGACTACCGGCTCGGCGGTCCTCCACATGTTGAAAGCCGGATCGAGCGTGCGCGCCACGCCCTCGACCACCACCATCGTTTTCTGCAGCAGGATCAATTCAGGCCGTGTCGCCATGTCGAAGAGTTCGGTCACCTCGAACAGCAGCGTCAAAAGCTTGGCCATAGAAATGGTTTCGGCCGGCTGGCCGTGGATCGGCTCGCCGATCGCACGGATCGCCTGCGCGAAGGCGGAGACGTTATGCTGGCGCGGCACATAGCCGGCCTCGAAATGCACCTCGGCGACGCGCAGATAGTCGCGTGTGATGAAGCCGTAGAGGATCTCGGCGAGGAAGCGGCGCTCCTTCTTGCGGAGGCGTCCGGCAATACCGAGATCGACGGCGACGATGGTGCCGTTTGCCTCGACGAACAAATTGCCCGGATGCATGTCGGCGTGGAAGAAGCCGTCGCGCAGCGTATGGCGCAGGAAGGACTGGATGAGATTGGCGGCGATCGCCTTCAGGTCATGGCCGGCGGCTTCGAGGCCGGCGAGGTCGTTCATCTTGACGCCGTCGACCCATTCCATGGTCAGCACGTCGCGACCGGTGCGTTCCCAGTCCACCGAAGGGACGCGAAAGCCAGGGTCTTCCCTGGTGCTTTGGCCAAGTTCCGAGAGCGCGGCCGCCTCGAGGCGCAGGTCCATCTCGATCCTGGTGGTCTGCGCCAGCGTCTCGGTTACTTCGACCGGCCTCAGCCGGCGCGACGACCGTATGTATTTTTCCTGCAGGCGGGCGGCGAGGAAATAGCTTTCGAGGTCGTGGAAGAAGCGGCGGCGCACGCCCGGCCGGATGACCTTGACCGCTACCTTCCTGGCGACGCCGCCATCGACGGTTTCAGCGGCATGGACCTGAGCGATGGAGGCGGCGGCGACCGGGTCGCCGAATTGCTTGTAGAGATCGCCGAGCTTGCGCCCGAGCGAGGCTTCGATCGCCGCGACCGCCTCGGCCGTCGGGAAGGTGTGCATCTTGTCCTGCAGCATGGCGAGATCGAGCGCCATGTCGTTGCCGACGACATCGGGCCGCGTCGCCAGGAACTGGCCAAGCTTGACATAGGAAGGCCCGAGCCGGACCACTGCCTTGGCCAGCCGATCGCTACGCTCATAGGCAAGTGCGCGGCGGCGGGTGAACAGCCGCGCCAGCCGCCAGCCGAATTTCGGCAGGCCGGACAGTTCCTCGCCGGGCAAGGCAGCGACGACGCCCTCGCGCACCAGCACCCAACCGGCCCGTACGAGCCGGAACCCCGCGCTGACGGTGCTCATGGCCGCGTCCGCCCCACCGGTTCATTGAACTGGCGCAAGGCACCTCGCGTGTTGGAGATGGGCGACGACGTCAAAGCTTCCAGCCCGAATGCAGGGCCGCTATGCCGCCTGAATAGTTGCGGAAGGAGACGCGATCGAAGCCGGCGCGGGAAATCATCGCCGCGAAGTTTTGCTGATTGGGGAATTTCGCGATCGATTCGACCAGATAGGAATAGGGCTCGCCGTCGCCGGTGACCAACTTGCCGATCCTGGGAATGGCATTGAACGACCAGGCTTCGTAGACCTTGTCGAGCAACGGCATCTCGACCTCGGAAAACTCCAGGCACAGGAAGCGGCCGCCGGGCTTCAGCACGCGGAACGCCTCGTCCAGGGCCACGTCGATATGCGGGACGTTGCGAATGCCGAACGCGATGGTGTACGCGTCGAAACTGGCATCAGGGAAGGGCAGTTCCTCGGCGTTGGCCTCGACGAAATCGGTGTTGCCGGACAGGCCTTTCTTTTCGGCCCTGTCACGGCCGACAGCGAGCATCGAGCCGTTGATGTCGAGCACGGTGGCGTGGGCATGGCCATGGCTGGCATCGACGATGCGGAAGGCGATGTCGCCGGTGCCGCCGGCGACATCGAGCACACGCCAGCCCGAGCGCTTGGGCGGATTGAGCCAGGCGACCATGGCATCCTTCCACAGCCGGTGCAGGCCGCCTGACATCAGGTCGTTCATCAGGTCGTAGCGATTGGCGACCTTGCGGAAAACATCGTTGACCAGGGACTGCTTCTCGCCTTCCCCTACACGCTTGAAACCATAGGAGGTTTCCATGCCGCCGGCGGCCGTGGTTCTCTCAACTGACATTTTTTTGATCCGTCATAAAACCGGCGGGACCATAGCCGATCGGTGATGCGGGCGCTATTGTTTAAGGCGCGGTGTTCAGCCGCGCTTCCAGGTGGTGGGTTTTCAAGACCTGGACTGACCGACGGGATGTTTGAATGCCTTTGAAAGCGGAACTGCACTGCCACATCGAAGGGGCAGCGGCGCCAGATCTCGTTATCCGCCAGGCGCAGAAGTACGGCAAGGATACCTCGCCCTATATCCAGAACGGGTCCTTCGTCTGGCAGGATTTCACCTCCTTTCTCGCGGCTTACGATTTTTCCGCCGACCTGTTCCGGACCGAGGAGGATTACGCGCGGCTGGCCGACCATTATCTGACCAGCCTGGCCCGCGACGGGGCAATCTACTCCGAGGTGTTCACCTCGCCGGACCACGCGACGAAAGCCGGACTGTCGCCCAAGGCCTACACCGATGCGCTCGGCGAAGGCATGCTGCGCGCCAAGGCCAAGACCGGCATAGAGGGCCGTATGATCGTCACCGGCGTGCGCCATGTCGGCGTCGAATCGATCGAGCGGGCGGCACGCTTCGCGGCGCGCTGCGGCCATCCGCTGGTCGCCGGTTTCGGCGTCGCCGGCGACGAGCGCACGGGCGACATGGAAGACTATGTCAGGGCTTTCGAGATCGCGCGGGAGGCCGGGCTCGGCATCACCGTCCATGCCGGCGAACTGACGGGCTGGGAGACTGTCCAGGCGGCACTCGACCATATCCGCCCGTCGCGCATCGGACATGGCGTGCGCGCCATCGAAAATCCCGACCTTGTCCGGCGCATCGCTGACGAGGGCATCGTGCTGGAGTGCTGCCCCGGTTCCAACATCGCGCTCAAGGTCTTCGACAGTTTCGCCGACCATCCGTTTCCGGCCCTGCAGGCGGCGGGCTGCAAGGTGACGCTCAACTCTGACGACCCACCCTATTTCTGGACTTCGCTGAAGCGCGAATACGACATTGCGGCGGAGCATTTCGCGATGAATGAGAAAGCGCTCGCCGCGGTCACCAGGACGGCCATCGAGGCGGCTTTCGTCGACCGCAAGACCAAAGCGGCGCTTCTTGCCCGGCTGAACAGCGCCGCTCGCTGATTTCTTCCGACAAAGCTGTGGTCGATGCGACCAAGCGGTTCCTTGGCCGGTCCAATACCGCTAGGGTTCGCCCAAGCAGCTTGAAGCGCGACACGTCCGAAAGGGTCCATGCGCGCGGTTTCGGGCGACACCGCATCAGGAGAACATCATGAAGGGCGTCACCGTCGTCGACCATCCGCTTGTCCAGCACAAGCTGACCATCATGCGCAAGAAGGAGACCTCGACGGCCGGCTTCCGGCGGCTGTTGCGCGAGATTTCGCTGCTGCTCGGCTATGAGGTCACCCGCAATCTCGAACTGACGACGACAACGATCGAAACGCCCATGGAGACGATGGAAGCTCCGACGCTGGAGGGCAAGAAACTGGTCTTCGCCTCGGTCCTGCGCGCCGGCAACGGCTTGCTCGAAGGCCTGCTCGACCTGGTGCCGGCGGCCCGCGTCGCCCATGTCGGCCTCTACCGCGATCACGAGACGCTGGAGGCTGTCGAGTATTTCTTCAAGGCGCCGAGCGACCTCGCCGACCGGCTGGTCATCGTCGTCGACCCGATGCTGGCGACAGCCAATTCGGCGATCGCGGCGATCGACAAGTTGAAAGAGCGCGGCGCCACCAATATCCGCTTCCTGTGCCTGCTGGCGGCGCCCGAAGGCATCGAGCGCTTTACCAAGGCGCACCCGGATGTTCCGGTCTTCACCGCGTCCATCGATCGCCAGCTCAACGAGAAGGGCTACATCATGCCTGGCCTCGGCGACGCCGGCGACCGCATGTACGGGACGAAATAGGCTGTCTGATCGTCTCAGGTCTATAGAACGTCCCCGTACCGGCGAATTGAGCAGTAGTTCTCTGGCATCCAAGGTATTTTCGCGTGTTACCCATACTCGGATTCTTGCCTCGATTAAGGCGCCCCACGAAAGACACAAGGCGGATCTTCATCAGTGGGACGGGGAGGGCTGGAACCACTTATCTTGTCGAGCTGCTAACAGAGCTTGGTCTGGATACCGGCGAATGGTCGGCGACAGATTATTCTCCGAAAGCCCGAGCCGGCCTGGAAAGAGGGATCTTTGATCCGTGTGGCCCGAGAATAATCAAGAGTCCATTTCTATGTGAGAATGTGGACGCGGTCTTGGCTGCTGGCATTAAGATAGATCACGTCGTCATTCCGGTCCGACGGTTTGAGGATGCCGCGGCCAGTCGAGCTTACGTGCAGGAAATAACAACTGGCTCGCCAGACGGCTCCTCGGTTGCGGGAGGACTGTGGGAGACGGACCATGCGGATGAACAGATTGGCGTTTTGTATCGTAAGTTCGCAAATCTGATTGAATCATTGTCAAGAAACGACATTCCGATGACGCTAATCTCCTTCCCACGTAGCGCAACGGATCCCCAATACCTATTTGGCAAACTGTCGTCTCTAATGCCAGGCGTTAGCGAATCCATGTTTCAGCAGGCGTTTTCACGAATAGCGAAGCCGTCATTGATCCATAAATTCGCATAGGCCAGGAGCAACACTACTGATACAGGCTGGCGATTCCCCTGCCCGATACGGTTCGTTTACGAAAACCTGCGGTTTCGGCCCTCGTTAAAAACGCAAACACCATAACGTGGTAAGTGTCGACTTCACCAAGGCCGATCCATGCTGCGCAAGCTTCTCATTCTCAGCGTCTTTGCCGGTGCGTCGGCATCGATCCCGGTTGTCTACCAGTCAAATCCGCGAGTATTCGAAGACCTGCTGAAATCGGCGGTGACGGCCAAGCCTGGGGCCGAGACGCAACCCGAGGCCAGTCTGGCGTCTGTTCCCGACAAGCCGGTGGCGCCGCTGCCAACCGGCCGCAAGGTCGTGGTTGCGGCTGACGGGCGTGGACACTTCTCGTCCACCTTCAAGCTCAACGGCCGTCAGGTCGACGGCATGATCGACACCGGCGCGACGCTGGTGGCGGTCAATACGTCGACGGCGCGCAGGATCGGGCTGTCGCTCAATCCTTCCGATTTCAGTCATGAGGTCAGCACCGCCAACGGCGTTATCAAGGCCGCGGTGGTGATGATCGACCGCCTGCAGATCGGCAGCATCAGCGTCGACGGTGTGCAGGCGATCGTGCTCGACGACAAGGCACTGCGCACCAACCTGATCGGCATGAGTTTTCTCAACCGGCTCGGCAAGTACCAGGCCGAGAACGGCACATTGCTGCTGGTTCAGTAGGGTCCACTCAGTCGCGCGGCAGAATCCGCCGAATGACCGACTTGTCGGCGACCGGCTTCGAAGCACCGATCGCATAGGCTGAAAGCACGGCCGCGGCAGCCGCCTCGGCATCGGACGGCGAGCGGGCGTGGATTAGCGCCAGCGCATCTCCGGCGTTTACTTCCGCGCCTATGGGCAGCAGCCTAGTGATGCCGACCGCGGGGTCGACCTTGTCGTCGGGCCGTGTGCGCCCGCCGCCCAGCCCGACCACCGCGAGGCCGATGTCGCGGGTGGCTATGCCGGTAACGAAACCGTCCGTCGTCGCCTTGACCGCGAATTCCGTTGCCGCCCCGGGCAGGTATTTTTCCGGCTTTTCGATGAAATCCGCAGGGCCGCCAAGCACGGTCACCATGCGCGCGAAGGTGACGGCGGCGCGGCCGCTGGCGAGCGTCTCGGTGGCGCGGCGCATCCCGTCCTGGTTGGACGATACCAACCTTGCCGACTGCAGCATTTCAGCGGCAAGCGCAAGCGTCACGTTCTCCAGCCGCCGGTCGCGCAAGCGGCCGGTCAGGAAATCGACGGCGTTGCGCACCTCGACGGCATTGCCGGCGGCCGAAGCCAGCGGTTCGTTCATGCCGGTGATCAGCGCCGAGACCTTCAGCCCGGCGCCGCTGGCGACCTCGACCAGACTGTTGGCGAGCGCGGTCGCATCGCGGGATTTCTCCATGAAGGCGCCATTGCCGACCTTGATGTCTAGCACCAGCGATTGCAGGCCTGCCGCGAGCTTCTTCGACAGGATCGATGCGGTGATCAGCGGCACCGATTCCACGGTTCCGGTGACGTCGCGGATGGCGTAAAGCCGGCGATCGGCAGGTGCCAGATCGGCGGTCTGGCCGATGATGGCGCAGCCTGTTTCCAGCACCGCCTTGCGGAACAGCGCGATGTCGGGCTGGCTGATGTAGCCGGGAATGGCATCCATCTTGTCCAGCGTGCCGCCGGTATGGCCGAGACCTCGGCCCGAGATCATCGGCACATAGGCACCGCAGGCGGCGACGATCGGCGCCAGCATCAGCGAGACATTATCGCCGACACCGCCCGTCGAATGTTTGTCGGTGACGGGGCCCGGCAAATCCGACCAGTCGAGCACGTCGCCGGAATCGCGCATGGCAAGCGTCATCGCCACGGCCTCGTCGCGGCTCATACCGTTAAAGAATACCGCCATGGCGAAGGCCGCGACCTGGCCGTCGGTTACGGTGCCCGACGTCACGCCGTCGATGAAGGCGGCGATTTCGTGAGGCGCCAGCCTATGGCCGTCGCGCTTGTGACGGATGATTTCCTGCGGAAGCATCAGCTCTCCAGCAGCCCGTCACGGAACACGCGCTGCAGCACCGTTGCCAGCCGCGAACCGCCAACCGGCGCCATGTCCTTGGTTTCCTGGTGCGAAAGCTCGGCGCCGGTCATGCCGGCGGCCAGGTTGGTGATGACCGAGCAGGCGGCGACGCGCAGGCCGAGGAAGCGGGCGAGAATGACTTCCGGCACGGTCGACATGCCGACGGCGTTGGCGCCCATGATGCGCGCCATGCGGATTTCGGCTGGCGTCTCGAAGCAGGGGCCTGAGAACCACATATAGACGCCCTTGTGCAGCGCTGTGCCGGTCGCCTTCGCCGCGCGTTCGATCGCGTCGCGCATGCCGGCATCATAAGCTTCGGTGAGGCCGACGAAACGGCGGTCGCTCGGCTCGCCGATCAGCGGATTGGTGCCCGAGAAGTTGATGTGGTCGGTGAGCAGCATCACCGAGCCCGGTGGCATATCCGGATCGACCGAGCCGGCTGCGTTGGTGAGGATCAGTTTCGTGATGCCGATGCCGGCAAGCACTTCCAGCACCGGCCGCATCGCCGCCGCAACGCCATGCTCGTAGTAGTGGGTGCGGCCGGACAGCATCAGCACCGGAATGCCGGCAAACAGCCCGGCCACCACTTCGCCGGCATGGCCGCTGACACCGCTCCGGGGAAAGCCGGGCAGGTCGGCATAGGAGACGCGGATGGGATTCTCGATCCGGTCGACCAGGCCGCCCAGGCCCGAACCCAGCACCAGCGCGGTCGACGGCGCCAGGCCGTCGAGCCTTTCGATAAGATGGTCCAGCGCCTTTTCCGTCATCTCGGCCTACGCGTCATTTGATCCAGCTTTTCATTTTGAGCAAGCTTGTCATTTGAGAATATCGCCGCGAAAACCATAGGGCAGCATGTCGCCCATCGTGACTGTTTCTGCGACGCCCGTAGCATCGCACAGATAGAGCTTCGTTTCCGGACGGCAGAATTCGGCCAGCCGCTGGCGGCAGCCGCCACAAGGCGAGCATTTGGCCATGCGTTCGGCGAGGACGGCGATTTCCACGATCTTGCCACCGCCGCCCATTATGTAGTGGCCAAGCGCGGTGGTCTCGGCGCACCAGCCTTCCGGATAGGAGGCGACCTCGACGTTGGCGCCGGTGAAGATGCGTCCGTCCTCGGTGCGCAAGGCGGCACCCACCGGGAATTTCGAGTAGGGCGCATAGGCCTTGGCCATGGCGGACTTGGCCGCTTCGAACAGATCATGCGACATTCAGTTGTTCTCTCCGATGATCGTGTCCAAACCCGGTGCTTCGTCCGCCGAACTGTCGACCCTTAGCGTTCCTTGACGTAGGGCACGCCGCCGGCGCGCGGCGGTATGGCCTTGCCAATGAAGCCGGCGAGCAGGATGACGGTCAGCACATAAGGCAGGGCCTGCATGAACTGCACCGACACCTTGCCGACAATGGGCAGCGGTGTCCCCTGCAGGCGGATCGACGCCGCGTCGAGGAAACCGAACAGCAAGCAGGCGAACATGGCGTTGACCGGCTTCCATTTGGCGAAGATCAGCGCGGCCAGCGCGATGTAGCCCTTGCCGGCGGTCATGTCCTTCACGAAGCCACCATTCTGCACCATCGACAGATAGGCGCCGGCGACGCCGGTGAGGATGCCGGTGCAGATCAGCGCGCGGTAGCGCAGCCACGCGACCGAGATGCCGGCGGTGTCGACCGCGGCCGGATTTTCGCCGACCGCGCGCAGCCGGAGACCGAAGCGCGTGCGAAACAGCACCCACCAGGTGAACGGCACCATCGCAAAGGCGAAATAGACGAGGATCGAATGGCCGGAGATCAGTTCGGCATAGATCGGACCGATGACAGGCACGTCCCTGGCCGCGTCGGCGCCAGGCCAGATGATCGCCTCGAACCGCTCGCCCGGTTGCAGCGCCGGCGTGCGGCCACCCTGCTGGAACCAGGCCTGGCCAAGGATGATGGTCGATCCGGCGGCGACGAAGTTGATCGCCACGCCCGAAACGATCTGGTTGCCGCGATGGGTGATCGAGGCAAAGCCGTGCACCAGCGCGAAGGCGACAGAGATCAGGATCGCCATGCCGAGACCGATGAGCGCCGAATGGAACACGGAAGCCGCGGCAGCACCCGCGAAGGCGCCGACCAGCATCTTGCCTTCGAGGCCGATGTCGAAAATGCCGGCCCGCTCCGAATAGAGGCCGGCGAGGCAGGCAAGCAGCAGCGGCACCGACAGGCGGATGGTCGAGTCCAGCACCTGGATGATTGCGTTGAAGATATCCATTTCAGGCACCCTTCCCAGTGACCGCCTGCATGCCCACCGATTTCGGGCTGAACGAAGCGAACAGAGCCTGGATATAGGGCCTGAACATGTGCTCCAGGGCGCCGGCGAAGAGGATGACCAACCCTTGAATGATGACGATCATGTCGCGGCTGATCGCCGGCATCTCGAAGGCGAGTTCGGCACCGCCCTGGTAGAGCATACCGAACAGGATCGCCGCCAGCACGATGCCGACCGGATGCAGGCGGCCCATCAGCGCCACGGCGATACCGACGAAACCGGCGCCCGAAACAAAGTCGATCGCGACATTGTGCTGGTCGCCCATCACCGGATTGAGCGCCATCATGCCGGCCAGCGCGCCCGAGATCATCATCGCGGTAATGATGATGCGGGTTTCCGAAATGCCGGCATAGCGAGCCGCCTTCGGGCTGTGGCCATAGGTGCGCATCTCGTAGCCGAGCCTGGTGCGCCAGATCAGCAGCCAGACCAGGAAGGCCATCACCAGCGCCAGCAGGAAGCAGACATTGAGCGGCGCCGAGCGGATCTTGGCGCCGAACAGTTCGATGATCCAGTTTAGCTTCGGCAGTTCCGCGCCGGCGAGGAAGTTACGCGTCTGTGGCGCCTGCGAGCCCGCCGGCTTCAACGGACCGACCAGCAGGTAGACCATGATCGATGCGGCGATGAAGTTGAACATGATCGTCGTGATGACGATGTGCGAGCCGCGCCTGGCCTGCAGGTAGGCGGGGATCAGCGCCCACAATGCGCCCACAAGCGCCGAAGCGACGATGGCCAGCGGAAATGTCAGCCACCAGGGCAGCGTGCTGTCGAAGGAAAGACAGACGATGGCGATGCCGAGGCCGGCGATGTAGGCCTGTCCCTCGGTGCCGATGTTGAACAGGCCGCAATGCGCCGCCACCGCCACCGAAAGCCCGGTGAATATGAAGGTCGTGGCATAGAACAGGGTGAAGGCGATGCCTGTGCCCTTGCCGAAGGCGCCTTCGACCAGGATGACGGCGGCGCGGAGCGGGTTTTCGCCGACCAGCATGACGACGAAACCGGCGACGATGAAGGCGACCGACAGGTTGATCAGCGGGATCAGCCCATAATCGGCCCAGGCCGGCAATTTGGCGTAAGGGGTGCTCATTGCGCGGCCTCCTGATGTTCGACACCGGCCATCAGCAAGCCAAGCTCGCCTTCGGTCGCGTCGGGGCCGCGCTCGCCGACGATGCGGCCGGCAAACATCACCAGGATGCGGTCGGAAAGCGAACGGATCTCGTCGAGCTCGACCGAGACCACCAGCACCGCCTTGCCCTGGTCGCGCATGGCGATTAGGCGCTTGTGGATGAATTCGATGGCGCCGACATCGACGCCGCGCGTCGGCTGGCCGACGATCAGCACGCCCGGGTCCTGTTCGATTTCCCGTGCGAGCACGATCTTCTGTTGGTTGCCGCCGGAGAAATTGGCGGTCTTCAGGCGCGGATTGCCGGGACGGATGTCGTATTTCTCGATCTTGTCCCTGGCATCGGCCATGATGGCATCGATGTTGAGGAACGGTCCTTTGAGGTAGCGGGGATCGTCATGGTAGCCGAGGATGGAATTCTCGTTCTCCTCGAAGGCCAGCACCAGCCCGACATGATGGCGGTCTTCCGGCACGTGGGCGAGGCCGCGGTCGCGCAATTCGCCGGGATCGGCCTTGCCGGTGAGATCGATCGGCTTGCCCTCGAGCATCACGGAACCGGAAACGGCATGCCTGATGCCGGAAATCGCCTCGAGCAGTTCGGATTGGCCGTTGCCGGCGACGCCGGCGATGCCGACGATCTCGCCTGCGCGCAAATCGAAGGAGACGTCGTCGACCATGGTGACGCCGCGGGAATCCCTGACCGTCAGGTTCTTGACCACGAGCTTGACGGCACCGGCCTCGGCCTCGCCCTTCTCGACCCTCAGCAGCACGCGCCGCCCGACCATCAGTTCCGCCAGTTCCTCGACAGTGGTTTTCCTGGTCTCCCGGGTCGCCACCATCGTGCCCTGACGCATCACCGACACGGCGTCGGTGATGGCCATGATCTCGCGCAGCTTGTGGGTGATCAGCACCACCGTCTTTCCCTGTTCCTTCAATTGCCGGAGGATGCGGAACAGGTGGTCGGCCTCGGCCGGCGTCAAAACGCCCGTCGGTTCGTCGAGGATCAGGATTTCGGCGCCGCGATAAAGCGCCTTCAGGATTTCGACACGCTGCTGCAGGCCGACCGGCAGTTCCTCGATGATCGCATCGGGATCGACTTCCAGCCCGTATTCGCGCTCCAGCCGGTCAAGCTCGGAGCGCGCCTTGGCGATGCTGCTCTTCAGAAGCGCATCGGTTTCGGCGCCGAGGATGATGTTCTCCAGCACCGAGAAATTGTCGACCAGCATGAAATGCTGGTGCACCATGCCGATGCCGAGCGCGATCGCGTCGTTGGGTGTCTTGATCGACGCCGGCTGGCCGCCGACACGAATCTCCCCGCTATCGGCCTGGTAGAAACCATAGAGGATCGACATCAGCGTCGACTTGCCGGCGCCGTTCTCGCCGACGATGCCGTGGATGGTGCCGCGCGCGATCTCCAGATTGATGTCGCGGTTGGCGCGCACCGCGCCAAAACTCTTGTTGATGCCGATCAGTTCGATTGCGGCTTGCGCCATGCAGCCCGTCCCACTCTTATTTTTTATCGCTTGGTCAAGACGCCTAGCATGACGCTCCGCCCGTGCCAATTGTCCGGAGCAGCCTCCACTCTCGACAAATCCCCGCGCGCTTGTCAATTTCGAACGTGGCCGAAGCTCTCGCATCCGCTAATATGCGGAGGTCGATTTGACATTGCGGCGCAAGGTGTCGCGGTACAAAACTGAGGACTTTGCATGATCATGCCCGCCGACCGGCTGACGACGCTGGAAATCCGCGCCGCCGAGCAGGAGAAGACCATCGAGGAGCTGTCGGGCCAGATCGCCGAGCAGTGGAAGGTGATCGAACGCATGCAGCGCAAGCTCGATGCGCTGACCGACCGCTTCCTGGCGCTCGAAGAGCAGGCGGCACCGGACGTGCCAGTGACCAAACCGCCACACTGGTGAGCAAAAGGGGAGGGTCCTGGCCATGGCAGGTGAAAGCGACCGCATCGCGAGGGCCGGCGACTATGTGCTCGGCCTGATGAACGATGCCGAGCGCGAGCGGGCCGAGCGCGATCTCGAGATCGATCCTGCCTTCCGCGACGCGGTGGTGCAGCTCGCCGAACGCATGCATGTTTTCGATCGCACCGAAAAACCAGCAGGCGCCAATCATTGGGCGCTGGTTGCGCAACGCCTCGCCGAATTGCCGCAAATGCGCAGCGTTGGCCTGGGCGGCAACGATGCCAGGTCACCGACAGTGATCCGAAGCCTGTCCCGACAGCCGCACGGCGTTGGCGTGCATTTGCTGGGCGGTCGGCGTGGACTTGTCGTCATGGCCGGGCTGATTGCGGCCTTCGCGCTCGGCTATCTCTTGGGTACATTGTGATCGAGCCGGCGCGACATCAGCATCATCGTTTCGCCGTCCTGCTCGCACACCTCGATGGCTTCCCAGCCGAGCGCCGCGTAGAACTCGCGCGCTTGCCAGGTGTAGAGGTAGAGCGTCTCGACGCCGACTGACGCCGCATGCGCTTCGATCGCCTTGACCAGCGCGGTGCCGGTTCCCTTGCCTCGATGGCCGGCATCGACGACAAGCCCGGCCAGCCACGGTGTCAGATCATGCGCCGGTTCCAGTTCATGCCGGACCAGCAGGCAGGTGCCTACCGGCACTTCGTTCACACGGGCAACCAGAGCCTTTTCAAGACCGTCGCTGGTCAGCAGGTTGCTGAGCCCTGCCGCATCCTCTTCCAGCGTCCTTCCCGTCCCCTCGAAGAAGGCGGCAATCCGCAGTCGCGCGACGACTTCTATGTCATGCCCGCGCATGGGTTCGATCGTTGGCTGCATTCCTCGCTCCATGCCATTTGCGAGCTTCGTTCGGTCGGCAAAAAAAGCAAAACCGCCGGGCTTTCGCCCAGCGGTTGCGGATCATGGCCGTATGGCGCCGCCGATCAATAGGGGCAGGCGTTGTCGGCGGTGTAGTCGTGGACCTTGACCGTGCCGGCGATGATGTCGGCCTTGGCCTTTTCGACCGCCGCCTTCATCTCGGCCGTTACCAGCGCCTTGTTGTTGTCGTCCATGGCGTAGTCGACGCCACCTTCCTTGAGGCCGAGATTCTCGACGCCACCCTTGAAGGTGCCGTTCTTGCCGTCCATGAAGGCGGTGTAGACGGCAACGTCAACGCGCTTCAGCATCGAGGTCAGCACCTTGCCGGGCTGCAGGCCGTTCTGGTTGGAATCGACACCAATGCCGAGCTTGCCGGCATCGGCCGCTGCCTGCAGCACGCCGACGCCGGTGCCACCGGCGGCCGCGTATACAACGTCGGCGCCCTGGTCGATCTGCGTCTTGGCGATCTCGCCGCCCTTGGCCGGATCGTTCCACGCCGCCGGCGTGTCACCAGTCATGTTCTGGATGACGTCGGTCGCGCCGGCCGACTTGGCGCCGCCGACATAGCCGCATTCGAACTTGCGGATCAGCGGGATGTCCATGCCGCCGACGAAGGCAACCTTCTTCGACTTCGAGGCCATCGCCGCCATGATGCCGACGAGATAGGAACCTTCATTCTCCTTGAACACCAGCGAGCGGACATTGGGCAGGTCGACGGCATCGTCGATGATGGCGAAGTTGAGGTCCGGGTATTCGGCCGCGACCTTCTTCAGCGCATCCTCCCAGGCAAAGCCGGCCATGACGATTGGGTTGTGGCCGTCCTCGGCGAAGCGGCGCAGCGCCTGCTCGCGCTGCGAGGCGTTCGACACTTCGAACTCGACATAGGGGGTGCCGGTCTCGGTCTTGAACTTCTCGGCGCCGTGATAGGCAGCCTCGTTGAAGGATTTGTCGAATTTGCCGCCCAGATCGTAAAGGATGGCCGGCTGGACATCCGCGGCGAAAGCCGGAAGAACCATTGCGGTTGCGGCCAGGAGGCCGAGAACGATACGTTTCATGTGATCCACACCCTGTCGGTTATTTTTTCCGTTACGCACCGCCTGCCTGCCCGGTTCTCCGGCCGGCAAACGACGTCAGCCAGGAGTGTATTCCCCTCCCGCTCCCGGGCAATCTGGCACGGCCCGAAACAAAATTCACGCGGAATTTTGACCTTTTGGAAAAGCGTGCCGCGGGCAAGCCACACAGCGATCTGACCTTGTGTGCAAGCCGTGAGGAGGCGGCCGGAATGGTGCAGGCGATGGGTCAGTTCGCCGCGAACTGTCCCGTGCGCCGCTGCCGCCGGTAGCCGATGGCGTAAAGCAGGAAGGCCAGCACCGCGAATACGGCAAAGCCCGGCTGGTTGAGCACCCAGGCGATGACGCCATCCCACAGCAGCGGACTGGCCTTGGTGCGGACGAAGCCTTCGAAGGCGGCCCGCGTGTCCGGCGAGACGGCCAGCCAGCTCGCGTTGAGGGGGGTCAGCACAAGGGCAGAGGCCGCCACCGTGCGCGTCGTGTCGAGCACCGCCATGATGACGGAAACCGACAGCGCGACCATGGCTGCAAGACGAAAGACGAAGCGAAACATCAAGGCTCTCCCCCGGTCCCTCCTGGACGCCAACCAGGAGACCTCCGGCACATGTCCCGAAACCAGAAATAGAATGCGTGCGGCTTGTCCGCAATCGGGATACGCGAATTTGAAGCCCCGCGCTTGCTGAACCCTATGCGGCCGGCTCGCGCCGGCGGCGGTGAACGAGCAAGACGGCAAGAATGCCCCCGGCAATGGCGCCGACCACCAGCCCGGCCAAGCCGATGAAGGCGGCAAAGTAGCCGCAGCCGCCCTCGAAGCAACTGACCTCGGCGACATCGGCGATCACAGAGCCAGCCAGGAAGCCGCCAACGGCGCCGATGACCGCGCCCAGGATGATGCCGAGCAAGGCAGCGACGATGGAAACGAAGACCGATGGCGCTTCGGCTTGCTGCCTGGCATAGACGCCTTCGACGCAGGAGCCGCGGCGCAGCAGATAGATGCAGAGCAGGCCGATGGCGATTTCGGCGCCGCCTATGAGCAAGCTCCTGGCGGAGAAGACGAAATCGGGCACGGCAAGCACATAAGCCAGCCTCGCCAGCACCCAGACGATGGTCGTCACCTGCCAGATGATGAAGTGGCGCGGGAAACGCGCCGAGCGGCCAAAGGCAAGGCCGAGAAGGTAGAGTCCCCACAGAATGGTGATGATGTCGACGGCAAGCCCGCCGAGGAGGAAATAGAAGATCCTGTCCGGCAGGCCGGAATTGCCGGTCAGCCACCAGGCCGAGGCCAGGCCGTAGACCGACCAAGCCACGACGAAGATGAGCCAGCCCACCGGCACGTAGGACAGCCCGCTGTCCGGGTGCCCTGTCGGCGCCTGTCCACTGTCCGGCGTTCCGCCCGGTTTTTCACTGCTTGAAGACATCTCCGGACGATGCCCCCCCGCAAAGCCTCCGCTTCACTCGACAGCTGGGCCGCGGCGAAGTCAAGCGCGGCCGGCCCTACGGCCATGGCTGTGCACACCATTCGGGCGGTGGCGGCTTGAAAAACGGGTGCGACGCAGCTTGACGAAGCTGTGTGTGGCCGGCAAAGCGAATAGACCGCCGTTATGGCTTGGCATTCGGCGCGGGATCGACTAGATGAGCCCCGCGCCTGTTGCTTTGACGGCTCAGGTGCGAAGGGAAGGTGTTCGCTGGTTGGCGGCACCCACGGCGCTGATATCGCGTGCCGGCCTCCCTGAAGGGACTGCATTGTCCCCAACCCGCGCGGCGAAACCGGCCAACGCGAAAAATGCAAGGACGGAGAGGTGGCCGAGTGGTTGAAGGCGCACGCCTGGAAAGTGTGTTTACGGGAGACCGTAACGCGGGTTCGAATCCCGCTCTCTCCGCCATATCATCAATGCAATCAACATGTTAGAGTAAATTACACAACTTACCCACCAAACAGCCCATCATGTAGGATGCTATTGATTTAGATAACATGCGACGGCATGAGACATTCGGCCGGGGTGCCATTCCCATCGTAAAACTGTTCGGAACCGAACGCCAAGTCAGCGACTAACGGACAGACGATACGCCAAGCCTCAGGGTACACGAATGCGAACGGCTATGGGCTGAATATGGAGCCATTCTCCTCGACGGGCAAACGCCGTTCCGTTAGCGATAGCTAAAAAATGCACTGGGGCGATAAAAGGCTCGCTGCCCCAACCCAGCGACCCCACGTCCACGCTGTGTGCGGGACGATTACCAGCCCCAACGCTGGCAAATCTGAGAAAGGCAATTTGGATGCCACTCCGGGCGTGCCAAAACGGCACTTCTGGACTCTTGGTCGTTACGGACGCATTCTTCCGCTTGGGAGCTTGGGGGAAGTGGACAGATCACGTCACGACAATCGGTCTGACCAGTGGCGGAAGCGCACTGGCGCGAGGCGGTGTCGCGCAATCCTGTTGGCCAGCGTTCCGAAGCGGCTCGTGTTCGTCACGGTCGCCGCAGCGGCGGTCTTGGTTGGCCAGTTCGTCATGCAGCATCGCGACGACATGCCCGACCTCATCCTGTCGAACTTGGTCGGACCGAAGCCGGCGCCGATCGCCGGCGTTGCGTCGGTCATCGATGGCGACACGATCGAAGTGCATGGGCAGCGCATCCGCTTCAACGGGATCGACGCACCCGAGAGCCGGCAGTATTGCAGCGATGCCAAGGGCTTTGACTATCCTTGCGGCCACCGGTCGGCCGAGGCGCTGGACGCCTTCCTCGCGGTGTCCAAGCCAGTGCAATGCACGTTCGTAAGTTGGGACCGCTACCATCGCTTTGTTGGTGACTGCCGGCGAGCAGATGGCGCCAATGTGGCCGCATGGATGGTCGAGCACGGCCAGGCACTGGACTGGCCCCGCTACAGCCACGGCGCTTACGCAGAGCAGCAGGGGAAGGCCTCGGCGGCAAAGGTCGGCCTGTGGGTCGGAACGTTTCAGGCGCCTTGGGATTGGCGAGCGGCCAATGCAGACAAAGTCGAGGTAGTCAGCACTCCGTCGACCGGCTTCGGGTTGTTAGGCTCTGGCTGCAGCATAAAGGGCAACATCAGCGTGAATTCCGGCGAGCACATCTACCATCTGCCCGGCCAGGAGCACTACGACGAAACCGTTGTCACGCCGAGCAAGGGCGAACGATGGTTCTGCACCGAGGCCGAAGCGCGCGCAGCTGGATGGCGAAAGGCACGCCGCTAGGATGCTGATCTTCTCAAGGCGCACTTTGCAAAAATTAATTTATGCGGCCGCGCCGCATCTGCCGGCCGACCAATTGAGAAAACTGGCGACGAATGTCGACAAGGCTAACAAGAACGGGATTCCGGAAGTCTGGGAGCTGTATCTCTTCGTCGGACATCCCTTGGCGCATAAGGCCAAGTATGAGCCAATGCTTCCAGACGGAAAGAAACCCGATATGCGCGCTACGATTACATGAGAGAAATGCGAGAAGCACTCGACCTTTGGGCCGATCGACTGGCCGGAATTGTCAGAGGTGGCGCGGAGGTCGTTCCGTTCGGCTCGATGGACGCTGCGTGACAGTAAGGAATCGCTAAAACACGCCCCCGAATTCAAATACTCGGACGAGCAAAAGAGGGTGATCGTCGAAGCCCTCGCGGTTGATCTTCATCACCTAACTTCCGCCGCGTTGAAATGATTGTGAGCAGGCGCTCACGATAGGTGCCCGTGACGTGTTCGCTGGCGGTAGCCGCAGGCAGTGACTACTGGAGTCACCACCAAACCGGAACCGCTGCAGATTGACGGACCGACCAACTAGAGTATCATCTTTTGCCGCCCGCTAGGAAAAAGACCGGCGCCCTCGCTGGGAGGTTGCCCGAATGGCGCCGGCCAGACGGTCCTTTTCAGGTCCGCCGCTCTCCAGACATAGCTGAGCCTTTCCGTCGCGTCAGGTGGTTGCGGACTACGCTTTGGCTTTCCGCTTCGCAGGTGCCTTCTTGGCTGGTGCGACGGGTTCAGCCTTGCGGCCAAGCCCGATGGACTTCGCCAGTTGCGAGCGCTGAGCGGCGTAATTCGGAGCTGTCATAGGGTAGTCGTGCGGCAAGTTCCATTTGGCGCGATAGGCGTCCGGTGTCAGGCCGAAGTCCGTGCTAAGATGCCGCTTCAGGGATTTAAACTTCTTGCCGTCTTCGAGGCAGATAATGAAGTCCGGCGTCACAGACCTCTTCGGGTTGACCGCGGGGACTTGCGGTTCAACGACAGGCGAGATCGGCGTGCCAAGTCCGGACAGCGAAGCATGAACCGATGCTATCACGTTCGGCAAGCCAGACACCGGCAATGGATTGTTGCTGACATATGCTGAGACAATGTCGGCTGTTAACTCAGCTAGTTCGGCAGGGCGGGTGTCGGATTCGTTGGTCATTGGTGGTCCTTTTTGTCTGATTTGTCCCCTCTCTATTGGTCGATGATCAACGACGCAACCGCCCTTCTAAGCTTGGTCTGTCGAACTGCAGTGGAGCCGACGCAGAATTCGTACGGACTTCGGACAACCCTTTGATGTTATTTCAGAAGTAGTAGCGACCGTAGAGCGAACGAGGCTTGTGAAGCGAAGTTGCCTGCCCAGCATCCGGTTTGGCTGGGGTTCCTGGAAGCTTTTCGAATCTTCTGGGTCGCGCCTCAGCTCGAATTGCGGGTGCTTATGAACAAAGTGGGATATTAGATTCGGGCTGGGAGGCATCGACTTCCTGGCGCGTTTGCCCTCCTCATAGTGCACGTCCGGGGGTATCCAAATGTGAGTGGCAGCTTTGCGCCTCATCGGCCGCTCAGCATCCTGTCGCACTGCCTGAAAGCGGACGTCGTCCGCAGCAAGCTTATAAATCGCCTGCTCGACAGAGATCTGACCTATCAGTGTACGCACTGCGAAGCCAAGCTCGGTCGATTTCCAAGCTCTGCCTAAGGTTTGCTGGCCAATTGCGGAACTTTTGGCAGGCCGAGAGCTTCTCCAAGCTCGAGACCACAGGAGGAACGAGTGGCCAATCTTGGAAGACTTGCGATCGCTATGCTGGGGGTCTTGGCTTATCAAAACCGCGACAAGATCGCAGAGATGATCCGTGGAGCGGGAGAGCGCGATCCAAACAATCCGCAAGGGGGGATGCTGGACCAGATGTCCAGGGGCGTTGCCGGCACCGCGCTTGGCGATGTTCTCGACCGTTTTAAAAATGCAGGTGCTGGCCCGAAGGTGGACTCCTGGGTTGGCACCGGGCCGAACGAGGCGATCGAGCCTCATGAGGTGGAAAAGGCTATTGACGCGCAGACGCTGGAGGCACTTTCAAGGCAGACTGGCCTCTCGCGCGAGGAGCTCATTGCGAGGATCACCAGGGATCTGCCGGACGCCGTTAACCAGATGACCCCAAACGGCAAGCTGCCAGCAGATCACCGAACGAACGGCTCGGTCGAGCCGACCCTGCTAGACGACGTGCCACGGACCGGGAGCGGGACGCCGAAGCAATAGGAACAGGCTATGAGATATGGTCCCCATATTCTGCTGAGTTTAATTGTCACCATGGTGCCCACGTCGCTCCTCGGTGCTCAGGGATGGCAGGGCTTCGGGATCAAACATCTCGGCTTCGTGTTCGATGTTCCCCCGGGGTTTGTACTAACCCAGCGCTCCGACCAAGGGGCAGCCTTCGAGGGTAAAAACAAAGCGTTTCTCGCAGTATGGGGGGCGCAACTCGGCAAGGCGAGTTTTCGCACCGAGATAGAGCATCGCATGGCCGTGAATGAGCACGACGGCTGGAGGTTGACCTATAAGCGAGTGACGCCGCAATGGGCCAGCTATTCTGGGCTGAAGGACGGTCAGATACTGTATGTCCGGGCCGTCAAAGTCTGCGACGGCCGCGCGGCATTGTTTACGGCCACCTATAGTCGTGACGAAAAGCTCCCCTACGATCCGATTGTCGTTCGCATGGTAAGATCGCTAAGGGCCGACGGTTGTTAACCAAGCTGTATACGACACGGCTGGATGCGCTTCTTGCATGTCCTGCTTGTAGGGCATCGCATCGATCTCCAGAGGCCAGTCCAATCAAAGCCCGACGTCAACGGTTCTACGCCTCCTGGCTGTCCACGCTGAGAGTCATGGCCCCGGACGCGACCGCTCGCTGGGGAGGCCCTTCGCTGCCGGCATCCGTCGAGACGGGTACGCGTGAGCACGGCATCGAAGCTCCAGGAACAAAGTGGTTCCGCTAATGTTGGGAGAAAAATTAGCGGAGACTAATATGAAATTCTTACCCGTTCTGGAACCCTGCGACACATGGGCGGTATTCGACACTACGACCGACGAACCGGCCGAGTTTGCAGGTGAGTGCCTCATTGGTCTGACAAAGGCCGCCGCTATTTGGCTCGCGGCAAGAGCCAGCGACGATGAAAGAAGAAACCGTTGCCGGCATGCATCGAGCATCAGCGTACTGGGTAGCGCTGGGTTTTTTCAGCAGCAACCGCGTGAACAGTCGTGGGGGTGATGAGTGACGAGGCCATGGCTGCCATACTGGCCTCACGTGATGATGAAGTGCAGGTCCTCGGTGTATTCGACGCAGCGAACAAGAAAGAAGCCTCCCTTGAACTTCGCCGTCTTGGAGAGGCAGTTCACTTTTTGGCAAACGCGTCGGTATTGGGCTACGACGTTCGTTCTGCGATAATCTTTCATGGAGTTGCGGGAGCGCCATGCTTGAGGGCGAAGCAATGTGAGCAACTTTGGGCGAAACACGGCGCGCTGCTGGTGAAGTCGGACTGCAGTTCTTGAGGGAAGGCTTGTCGGTGACGGGCTGGCCCGACTGTGTCTGCGCTGGCCCGGGCCTCGCCCGATCCGGCTGCTTTACGGATGACTGCGTTGAAAGGATCCATGTGAGGACATCTGGCCCGATGCCCGCTCAACTTGACCTTAGGTCGCTGGATGGGCGATTGGGAACCGGCAGCGGGCTCGGGGGGAGAACGCGCCCACGGCCGTGTTGCCTCTCCCCAAAGCGCCTCAGGGCGTCTGTGGCGTTCGCCAAACTCCGAGCCGCTTTTTGACTAGCCGGATTTCAAGCTAAGACACTAGCCAATCACGGCATTTCTTCACGACCGCCAGAGCCATGCGAGAAGGACTGGATTTCATCCATGTCGATCTTCCCGTCACCGTTCTGGTCGATTGCAGAGAAGATCCGGCCGACAGCCTCCTGGAGCTCGTTCTCGGACAGCGATCCGTCACCATCCGTGTCCAGAAGCGCGAGTACAAGTCGCATCCCGGTGCCGCGCATCATGCGAGGACCATGATTTCCGACCATTCCATGCTCACCGGCTGGACCGCCATTGCGGTGCCGCTGCCAACCGTCTCGATGGCGGGAAGCTTCCTCTTGACGGTTGTCACCCTCCTCTTGCCGATTGTTACTTTCGTTAGAGCTCCGATCCTGTTGCATTCTCTCCTGGACGGCTTCCTCAATCATCTGGCGAATCATTTCATGCGTCGGCCCACCGGCCTGTCTGTTCACATCCGGCAGTTGCCCAGCTCCGGGCTGTTGGGTCGCCGGGGTTGGTGCAGGTGTTCCGTTCGTCTGGGCGAGCGCAGGGAAGGCCGCGAACATCAAAGCGGCGGCGGCGGTGGTCGTGCAGCGTGGAAATCTCATGACATGCTCCATTGGTTGGTCGTGGTCTGCCTCAAGCTGATTGGCTGGCCCCCAACTTGGAGTTCATTCCGATTGTTCCTCCCTGGAGATCGGGTCACGATGAAGTTACACGACCATGGAATATGGGCTTCAACATACTGTTCCGACAGCAGCCGCACGCCATGGCCACGTGCAGTCAATTCTCCCCAATGCAATGAGCCCCGACTGGGCAGCGTGGCAGGCTCTCGAAGAATGGCAGCACGCGCCCACGCGTTAGCTTCATGCGAACGACAATCTCACCTCGTGGACTTGCAGAATCGGCAGCTGCGGCGGCCTCATGCCAGCCGCCGGGGCGAAATCATCCGTAGGACATCCAGTTTGGCTGGGGTTCCTGGAAGCTTTTCGAACTTTTCTGTCTTGCGGTTCCCGTCGAGATGCGCGCGCTTCTGAAGGAGGTCCGGGTGTCTGGATCCGCTGTGGTGCAACCTTGATCCAAGCATCTATGGGGGTTCGAGTCGGTAGACCGCTACATCGCCAGACCCACTATTGAGGGGGCGTATTTTTCCTATCGCAGACATGCCGCGTGATTGTCGGCAGCAGCGTCGAGTTCGCCTGGGTTCCTGATAGTTTTCGAACGTTTGGGTCGTTTCTCAGTCCGACTACGCGCGCTTGCTTTAGGTAATTTTGACAACCCATCGCGGCTTGGAATTGTCGGCATCGGCCAAGAAGGTCCACGTGCGAATTCCTGACCTGGACTTAAACGGTCATATGAGGTCTGTCCGATTGGCTGGTGGGACGTTATCCGCACAATAGAATTCTGCACATGGTTTCCGTACGTGAAACTATCCTCGGATCGGTATCCGGGCACCACTTGCGGCGATATACGGAAACTCGGTCGTTTTCTGGACACGCGACCGTCGCATCCTGCTTTGCAGGGTGCCCCAACCTCCGAGCTCCCAGGCATGAACGTCGCGGGGGCGGAGACGGTTTAGTCTAGGGAGGGAGGTCCAGAAGTCTCCCGGTCGGCCCAAAATACCTGTTTCTAAGCCTTTTTTATCGTGAAACCGGCCAAATGGTGCGCTGTGCCGGGCTTATGTAGCGCCCTTCGGCCTTTCAGCTTGGCGTGCCTGCCATGTCGAGACGAGGAATGTGGCCATGGTTCCCGAAAGATTCACCGCCAGCTCGGCATGACGGGGCAGGGGGCGTGACCGCTTTGGCCCCGGACTATGAGCGTCACCCAACTTGCTGCGCAGCGAGCCCAGCAGCTCCACGATCTGCTGACAGCTGCCGAGCAGCTGCCGGAATGTCTGCTCGGTATAGTCGTCGGGCGCAAGCTTCAGCGTCTTGGCAAGTTTGCGGTAGAGAACCGGCAGGTCGTCCTTATCCTGATAGGTTTCGCCGGCCTCATCGATAATCCATTTGCAGACATCCTCGAGGAGCGTCCGGGCCAGGGTAATCGCCCCTTGCGGGTCGTCCTGGCGGCGATCGACGGCGGCTGTCCAGCGAGCATGTACATCGTCGGGATTGAACGCGACCAGGGCGGCAGAGATGCCTTCGTCGCCCGGGCTGCCGAGCCGGGCCTTCTGTACTGCATACACGTGGGTCCCCGACACCTTTCCGGTTACTGCAAGCCGATAACCGTCATGCTGCAAGACCCCATTTAGTGCCGCCGCGAGCTCTGCCTGGACGTCCGGCGCCTGTGAAACGGGACCCACGACCTCCGTAAGGAATTTGAACAGGCGAGCCTTCGAACAGGTCAGGAGTCCCAGAGCCGTAAGCACTTCGGCTGTATCCCAGTCGTTGTTGCGGACCGTGTGCTGGAAGATGTCGTCTTCCAGGGGACCCTCAGAGGGGTCATATATCGAGTCCATTTCGGCGATCGGCCAGACCCGTTGAATGAATTCGATCTCGGGAAGTTGGGTGGTCAACGGCCTTGCCTGGAATAGGGCCAACAGCCTGCGGCGGGTTATTTCCGTGATAGGGGGTTCATCGCGCTCATCAATCTTGGCAACGAGTTCGGTGAGCGCAAAGTTTGCATCTTCTTCCAAGATCGCTCGAGCGACCTCGAGCACTCGACTGACCCCTAGCGTATCAAGTCGCCGCTCGGCGTACTTATATTTGCTTTTCATCGCTTCGTCGCTTTCGCCGGGCGCTAGGCCTAAGCGTTGGCAATAGCGGGGCACCTGATAGGCTGAAACATTGGAAATCAGCATACAGACACGATGCCGAAGTTCTTTAACAGTGGCTGGCGGAATGGCTGTCGGCATGGCGCAATTAGAATCCGATCCGTTTCATCATCGGACTTTCACGCAATAGCCTCCAACCCGTCGAGCAAAGCCAAATAGCTATCCGGCAGCCGATGGTGCCTGGCGCCGTCGCGAAGATGCTGCAGGTAGGCCGCACTCGGCAAGAATTTTCCGGATTGCGGTTCGGCAAAGTATGTCTGCATCTCAGTTGCCACGCCGTTCATCGTAACCGTCACCGGGAGACGTGTGTAGCTGTTGAGATGCCGATCTCGGCCGGACTGATAACCTTCGTTCCGGTCGAGTAGAGCCAGGTCGGCGGCCGTCAAACGATATACCACGCCCCAGACTTCCCCTCCAGCAAAGGGCTCCACCGATGAAACTCCGCATTTGCGTTTCATCGACATTCTGGGAAAGCACAGTGCATAGCCCGGCAGATGACCTGAACCAACGATTTCGGCGTCCGGGCAGCGCTCCTTCATTTGCTGAATGTCCATGTTTGAGCCGTAGGCGAAATAGAGGAATGTTTCGTGCGCTGGCCACACCTGTCGCCCCAGCCGCTTGAAATCGGACACGGCCAGTGCGCCACGTTCGTTGCGGGAGATGGAGCCTGGCTCCGCCAAACGCGCGACCACTGCGGGGAAGGGGGCCTCCCAGATCTCGACAGGGTCCAAGGTGGCGTTATGCAGCAACACCAGCATCACGGTATCGCAGGGGCCTGACGGTTTAATCTGGCCTATTCGCTGGCTGCGGTTCCCGGCCGGGTCATAGGCGCGGCCTTTGATCTGGATTCGCTCCGGCCCGGCTGGCGTATGCCGGACCGCGTCATATCCGGTTGTGCGGGGAGGGGCCAGTTCAAGTCCCATGACGGTCGATGCGACGTATTCGGCTACCTCACCGGTCACGCCAAGCGGCTTGCCCGTCACCTGATAATATTCGGCAGCCAGCGGCTTCACGGCTGCAAGAATGCCCTTGATCCGCTCTGCCAGTGTGGCGCTCGCACCGATCGCGGACATCATATCCGGTCCACGTCCAGGCCCGCGTCGATGAGCCTGCCAGCGATCTTTCGCATCTTGGCAAACTCAGTTCCAAACGCAGGTGTCAGTCCGACCGCCTCGCAGAACTCCCTGCCTGTCACACCCTCCAGGACATTGGCGTACTTGATCACCTGGACATGAAGCTCGGCGATATAACCGTTCCGCGGCGATGTTTCGATCGCAACCTTGATCTTCTTCAGGGCTTCGGCAGGCGTCATGATCAGATCCTCCATCGTAGGCTCCGAGGTTACTCATATATCAGTGTAAAGCTAATAGCAATAAGCTAAAAGCTTAATGCTATTACGCCGTGACGTTTAAACTTATTGAGGCCCTAAGAACGAGGGCTGCCCGCAGCCACCGGCGCGTCAATCCCCCCAAACCCACGAGACGTAGGGCGTTGCGCGTCGTTGTAGTCAAGGAGGCATTGCCATGGGTCGTGGCGACCTGGACAAGATCAAAGTGCCGCGCGGCATAGAACAAACTGACGACGGGATCGATCCCGGGATCGAAGTCGATCAGCAGTGGGGTCGCCATCGTCATTCTCCGCAAAATGTCCCGCTCGATCGGCCATTTGGGCCAGAACTGAAATAGGTGTGTCAACACGGGGGGCAGGGCGCTGCAGAGAGGTATTGCCTTCTGATCTTCTACATATGTTTTTGGCCCTGTCGCGATCGCGCGGCAGGGCCGGGAGTTGCAGCGATAATCAATGCTGCTTAGGCGGAGGCGGCGGGGCTGCGGTCGAAGGGACGCCGGGGTAGCCGCCGGACACCGGATTCAGGCCCGGTTTGCCGCCAAGCGTGTCAACTTGCACGGTGTTGCAGCTGTTGCTGTCCTGGCAGGGCGAAATGTAGGGCCCATTTGTCGGCGGATTGTCGGTGTAGTTCTGCGCCATGACGGGAATGACGGGGAACCCCACGATGAGGCCGACGGCGAGCATGAAAGTGCGCATTTGTGTTCTCCTGAGCGTTAAAAGAGGATCGGATTGCTACTGGCTCGCGCTAACCGCGAGCCAGTAGCGTGCCCTTACAGGTGGCTAAAGAAGTGATGGACAGCGTTGCCAACCTGTTTGGCGACGGATTTGTCGCTCCGGCCGATTGGATATTTGAGGACGTTGGGGTCGACCGGGATCGTGACGCCGGCGGAGCCCTTGTCGTCGTGGCAAATCTTGACACCCCCATTGTCAGTCATCGTGTCAACGGGGCAGGTCACCTTCGGGGGCGGCGACTGTTCTTCGGCGGAACTCGCGTGGCTGACCATGACCAGGCCGGCCACAGCGAGGGCGAATACGAGAGGAAGTTTGAACATTGCGAAACCCTAAGGCTCCCTTGATCACGGCCTTGACCGAGCCGGGCGGTGTGCTCTTATGAGCTGCCCGGATCATCGCCGCCGCCAACGGCTCTGCCCATTCTCACGGCTGTCAGGGAAATGTCAGAGTGTGTCAGATGGCCGGAAGGGAACGAACGACCATGCTTGCGGAAATGGCTACAGAAGAAGAGAGAAAAGAAGCCAGGCAGCAGGTAAAAGCTCTAATCGATGAATTTTCAAAAGAGCATCGAGGTGAGATTGAATCAATCCTCGGGAATGCTGGCCTTCCATATAGGACTTGGCGGCGCGCTGGCCAAGGCCTCTCCATTTCCGATGTGGAGTTCAATAAAATTGTGAGGTTCCTTTCAAAAAACTCATTAGTTTATTCAAAAAGGGAGACAGGGACTTACACTAAGAAAGTGTTCGACGGCCACTACGGGTTCTATAATATGTATCGACCAAATTCTGTCGACTCTAACCGGATAGAGATCTTCAGAGCTGGCTTTGAGTGGGACGACTCACTTAAAGTGGCCAAAGTAGTCATGCAAAACTATGGCCGAAATAGAGTTCAGTTTATCGTGTACAAACCGGAGGGGAAATTCCTTTTCCTGCGAGGCGCGGTCGACGGATGGAGCAGCCTCTATGCCCTGGATGAGTTGGGGCGGTGTCGGATCCGGGGCAAAGAAACAAAAATCATGACCGGCGTTTGTGTGGCGATGGATTACACCGACAGTTATGAACGATCGCTCTACCCTGTTCTGTTCCCAGTCGTTTTGGAGAAAATGCACGACGTAGGCTTTGCCGACTACAAAGAGGAGGTCGCACCGAGCGTAGAATATGAGAGGCTCCGAGAGTTGCTAGAGATTGCCGTTCGTGGTAACAAATCTGCCGTTGACGTTTGGTTGAGGTTTGCGATGCCTGGCAATGCAAATGGTGGCCCATTGAATCCCTGACCGGGCAATCAGGCCGGTCTCTGAGCTGCACCGACCCAAAGGCGCGGTAGGCGAGTGCGAGGCTGTGCACCCAGGCTTAAGTTCCATAATCTTGATTGGTAGCGACGACGCAATTCCAGTGTGTTGGCGGCATCAAAGGCTGCCCAGTCGTAAGAGCTGTGACTCTTCCGCCGTCCGCATGCGCGTGACCCGCGCTCGGGGCAACAGCACAGAGAACCAGGTCCACGCAAGAGGACATCAGACAGTCGCCCTGCGATGCAGGGATCGCGACTGGATAAGGCGCGGGACCTGTAGCGCCTTACCGGTCCCGCGATCCGCCTGCAGCCTGGAAGGAAGGAGACACGCGGGTGTGTGTTGGTGGCTCGTGCTTACCTGCGAAGCTCGAATTGATTGCCAATTGGGGGACAGCACACCATCTTGGCGGACATTTTCGGGTCGATCGGAGAACTTCGATCTTGGAGCACGATGCGGGGTCTACCCATCAGGTGGGGCTGCCGGCAGGTTATAGTGCCCCCAGCAAGGCCGGCATGGGAAGTTCCATCCCCGACTCTCCGGGACATCTCATTTAACATAATGAATATTGTGAGAAGACCGGGATTAGCTTTTCGAACTTTCTGCGTTGAGCCTACAGCTGAATTTTGCGCGCTGATGAAAAATTGGCGGTCTGGATCCGCAGTATTCTACTTTGATCGAAGCTCGTATCTCGGCGCACCTTCTGCTATCGGCGACGCTCTGCGTAGCGCGCAACGTCGCCGAAGATTGCTCGAAATTAGGTGACATAGCCCACGGTCTCGATAGGCTAACTGCCCCTCAAGGCGTGCCCGAGGTTTGGAACAACGACAGCCAGCCTTTACTAAGCCCTAGGCTTTCGTTAGGCAGGCACCTTTCGGGTCGGGGTAGGTTGCGGTTTGCGTCCGGGCCCTGCCGCCTTCGCGAGCGTAGATCTTTGGGCCGCGTAGTTCGGCGCAACCATCGGGTAGTCTGGCTTCAATCCCCACTTTTCGCGGTATTCGTTTGGCGTGAGCCCGTAGTGAACCGCGAGATGACGTTTCAGCGATTTGAATTTCTTCCCATCTTCCAGGCAGATGATGTAGTCCGGCGTTACCGACTTTTTAGGATTGACGGCTGGTTCCTGTTGAGACTGCTCGTCCACATTCGGCTGACCAAGGCCTGTAAGCGACGAATGGATCGAGGTCTGGCAATCCTGCAACGGGCAGGGGATTTTGGCTGACATAGGCAGAGACAATGTCGGCTGTCAGTTCGACCAAATCGGCCGTCACGACTTCGTTTTGATCGCTCAAGTATCCGCTCCTGGTATAGCTCAAAGCCCGCTTTGCCCTTCTGTCGTATATCGTAATTTTGAACGATTCCGAGTTAAATCTCAGCCATTTCATTCCCCATCAGGCCAAAGCACAACTCAATGCTCGTTAGAGCGTGGCTTTCGTAGAGCGTCCAAGTTCGCCGTCAAACTGAGTTTAGGCGGTCACCGCCTTCGCACTGCGCTTGCCGGTTCAACGTGTTTGCAATCCGGAAACTGATTGCACCCACGAAACATCGACCCGTCTTTGTTACGCCGCTCCACCATTTGGCCGACCAGGCAAGCTGGGCATTGGCTCAATTCGGCTCCCTCGATCGTCTCGAAGCGGACTTCCTCACCGGCGATCTGGCAAAGCTCATGGATATAGCGAGACGGCTGACGACGATTGGTGATCATGTAGACGCCTCGGCTAGCACGAGTGAGCGCCACGTAGAACAGGCGTCGTTCTTCGGCGTAGGCGAAGGTCTCGGGGCGGGGAATGACCAAGTTTAGCAGCTCATCGTCTTCGATGCGGCTTGGTACGCCATAATCGCCCTCGCTGACATCGAGCAGGATCGTGTAGTCGGCTTCAAGGCCTTTGGCGCGGTGAAAAGAAAGCCCGGTCACCTCGATGTTGTCAAAGGACGGTGGCCGCCCTTCGAATGGATCAAGGACGTTATAGCGCCACAAAACCAGAACCTTGAGCTTGTCCCTGTTTTCGTCGCGCCACCGGTCGGCGATGCCACCCAGAGCGGCATCAAGCCGTTCGAGCAGGCGCTTACAGGCCGCTGCGAAGTCCGGCTTGTCGCGTTTATCGTCGATGGGAATGACGCGGATCGATCGCGAGATGGCCGGCAGGGTAGAGCGGACGGACTTCTTGATCTGTTCAGGATTGCGCTGGACGAACTTAGCGGCCGTTTCGGCAATGAGCTGGTTACAGCGATACGTCTGCTCCAGGCGCCCCTGCCAACTGGTCCCGAAATTCGCTTCGAACCGTGTAAAGATCGTGATGTCCGATCCGGCAAAGCGATAGATCGACTGCCAGTCGTCTCCGACCGCGAACACCTTGCTGAACGCTTTTTGTTGTTTGAGCGCCTTGATGAGGTTGGCGCGAGGTTCGGAAATGTCCTGAAACTCGTCCACGAGAATGAGGGAATAGAGGCTTCGATATCGGCCAGTCTCGACCAGTTGGACCGCATCCGCGATCATCGAATCGAAGTCGATCCGCCTGGTTTCCTCGAGTTTTCGGGAATACCCTTGAGTGATCAGCCAGACCACGCGCGCGAATAGCTTCGCGCGCTCCTTGTCGTGCAAGGTCCTGGCACGTTCGAGCAGCATTTCGAGTGTGAGGTGGCTGGCGCGTATATGCTTCAAGCAGGTGGATATCAGTTGGTGATAGTGCTTGATAATCACCGGATCGAGCGCCTTGGTGATTTCGGCGTAGCCCTTGCGCTCGAAAGGTATGGAGCGGCGCGCCAGTTCGGACTCGAGGGTGCCAAGCAGCGTCTCGTTGCTGGCCTGAGCCGAAGTCGTCTCGAAGAAATCGATCTCGTTCCGGCTATATGCCAGCCGTTTGTTCTCGGCGTGCTGGGCATAGTCCGCAAAGGGTGAGCTTCCGTCCGCATTGAGTGCGAAATGCTCGTGCACGGTTGCGGTCTGCGGATAGTAGAAATCAGGATGCAGATGGCGGACCGCGTCACCATCTTCCGCTACTGCGATCTGCCGTTCGTATTCGAAGGTGACGGAATGCAACCAAAGCCAATTGGCGATCTTCTGTTCCTGCAACGACTTTACGATCACGCCGGACAGGGAACCGATCGTGGCGCTACCCTTTCGAAGGCTGTCCGACACGTAGCGCCGATAGTCGGCCTGCCCGTCAAACACCTCGATCGGGATGTCGGCCTTGGGATGCACAACGAGAAGCTCGGCCCACATCCGGGCGAATTCCGGGTCGCTCTCGCCAAGGCTCTGGATGATCGCCTCGATGACCTTGGTTTCGCCAGCGGGATGATCCACCCAGTTGGCGAGCTGGGGCGGTCGGCCCTCGACCTCCTCGATGATTCCGCGCCCAAGCGCATGAAATGTCGTGACGCGACACTCTAAGGCGTCCTCCGCGACCTGCAGCTGGGCGGCGATCCTCGTCCTGAGTTCATCGGCTGCGTTTCTGTTGAAGGCCAGGAGCAGGATCTCTTCAGGCCGATAGAGCTGTTTTGCCAGAACGTAAGCGACTTTGCCGACCATCGTCGCGGATTTGCCAGACCCTGCCGAGGCGACGAGCAGGTTGTTGTCCTCCAGGCGGATGCAGGCCTCGCGCTGCTGGTCGGAAAACGAACGCCGGTCGAGATCGTCGAAGAACGACTGGAACTTGATCAATTCCGAGCTGACGAAAGCCTCGTTGTAGGCATGGCGGACGCCCGGGTCCGTTATCATGGAGAACGAGGCCGGGAGGGAGGCCTTGAGCGCTCGCGGCATCAGGTCTGGGTCCAGAAGCGGGTGAGAGAGGGCAGCCGCCGCAGCGCCAGAGACGCCGGCAACGGCCCTGCCCAGATCGGCCTGTGCAAGATACTGCCTGTTGCCTTCGGTAATCTCGCGAAGCCTTTGGTCGACATCGAGCAGGCGATCCTTCTCGGTGGCGATCAGCCCAAAGAGGTGCGTGTTAATGAAGGCATGAAGGTCCGCGGCCAGCTGTGTGGCCGCGTCACCCGACAGCGCTGACAGCAAAACTGTTCTGCCACGAGCGCGGATCTCCACAGTGTGCCACAAGAGGGCCTTGCTGGTCGAAATCGACACGACATCAAGGCAGCTAAGCTCGACTTCGTTATCTTGAGCTAGCCGGAAATGTCCCGACAATTTGGGGTCCAGGGTCAGCTTCCATTTTCCCGCCGGAAACAAGCGCGCAAAGAAGCCAGGGCGGTAGGTGCGGGAGCGGCCAGATAGCAATTTAGTCAAAGCCACGTCTCGTGCGCCCAGTAAGCAAATGGTGCCGAGGAGCCGACTATCATGAACAGATTGAGATGTTCCAAATTATCCTGGCACTCATGCTGAATAGTGCCTGGGTATTTCTCAGCGGTCGCTGGAGCGTGACCCATTGCTACGAGCGCGCATTTGTCATGTCCGTCGGATTCGGCGCTTACAAGCATGTTATCGAGTTGGCGATGGATTCGGATAGGGGGCTGCTGGATTCTGGCCTTGAAGCTCGTCGGTAGCCGGGTGTGATTGCTTCGGCTTTCTCGGCGCAAGCGTGGTCAATGCAGTGACCTTTGTCGCTACCTCATCAAGGGTAGCTGTGAGACGGTTTATCTGCGAGGCCGTTGCTGCGAGTTCCGGTCCGTAGCGGGTGACGAGATATTCTCGGTTCTGGCTGAGGGACTGGAGGTGCTTTGCCGTTTTGACGCGAAGGCTCAGCCCGGCCGCTAAGGCGTGTTCCGTCCTCGCTGAAAGGTCGTGCTGCATCTTGCGGATCTGATTGGGATTGAGCCCAAAGTCGAGCAGAAGCGCAGTCAGATAGAGTTCGATCGCATGGATTGCCGCCATTCTGAACGGTGCTCGGGTAAGCGGCTTACCGGGTCGGCCGAGCTGAAGAAGAAGGCTTGCTGCTCTGCGGTATTCCTCGGCTAGGGCGTGAATCTGCTGTGGAGATGCAAGCTCACCAGGATATTTGCGGTTATCGAGCGTCATTAGCGCAATGTAAGGGCACTATGGGGAAGATTTCGTAAATAGAAGAGTGTTGTTCGGCGCGCTCGCAATTGCCGGGCTGTCGCTAAGTCGCATAGACTTTGTTGATGCTGAGAATCGGCCCCGACCTACAGTTGAGCGCCTCCGACCTGGTCGGGTATTTGAATTGCGGCCATCTGACGGCGCTTGACCTTCAGGTTGCGGACGGCGCGCTCGAAAAGCCGAAGATCTGGGACCCACTGCTTGAAATCCTGCAGCAGCGCGGCGCCACGCACGAGGCTGCCTATGTCGATCACCTGCGCGCGTCCGGCTTTACGGTCGCGGTCATCGACGGCAAGGGCATCGATGATCGCTCAGTGGCCGCCACGATTAAGGCGATGCGCGCCGGCGCGCAGATCATTGTGCAGGCCGCGCTACGCGCGCCGCCCTTCACGGGCCGGGCCGACATCCTCCGGCGCGTCGAGACGCCAAGCGATCTTGGCGCCTGGTCCTATGAAGTCGTCGACACCAAGCTCGCCCGCGAAACCAAGGGCGGGACGGTGCTGCAGCTCTGCCTCTATTCTGACCTCGTCGGGCAGGTGCAGGGCCTGGTGCCAGAATACGCCTACGTTGTCGCGCCGCTTACCGGCTTCGAGCCGGAGGCGTTTAGGGTCAGCGATTATGCCGCCTACTACCGCAATGTCCGCGAACGCTTCGTCGCGTCCTTGAACGGAAACGGCGGCACCTATCCGGAGCCGGTCGCTCATTGCGATATCTGCCGCTGGCGTGGCCGATGCGACGACCAGCGCCACCAGGACGATCACCTCTCCCTTGTGGCCGGGATCACGGCCGTGCAGCGCGGCGAGCTCGCCGGCCACGACGTCGCCACCATGACCGCGCTGGCCGAGCTCACCCTGCCGCTGCCGTGGAAGCCGGAGCGCGGCGCCGTTTCGTCCTACAATCGCATCCGGGAGCAGGCCCGGATACAGGTCGCGGGGCGCGCGGCCGGGCAGTTGCTCCATGAAGCGCTGCCTATTGAACCGGGCTTTGGTCTGTGCCGTCTACCGGAGCCAGATGACGGCGACATCTTCTTCGATCTCGAAGGCGACCCCTTCGTTGGCGATGGCGGCCTCGAATATCTCTTCGGCTATGCCTTCAAGGACGCAGAAGGCGTGCTCACCTACGTCGCCGACTGGTGTCTCACGCCGGCCGATGAAAAGGCAGCCTTTGAGCGCTTCGTCGATTTCGTGATCGAGCGGCGAGCGCACCATCCCGGCATGCACATTTATCATTACGCGGCCTATGAGGTGGGCGCGCTCAAACGCCTAATGGGGCGCTACGCCACGCGCGAGGAAGAGATCGACACCCTGCTGCGCGGGCAGGTCCTGGTCGATCTCTATGCGGTGGTCCGCCACGCCATCCGCGCCAGCGTCGAGAGCTATTCCATCAAGAGGCTGGAGCCGCTCTACGAATTCGTACGCGCGGTGTCGCTGCCCGATGCCAATTATGCCTTGAGCAAGGTCCAGGCCCGCCTGGAGCTCGAGGATGCAGGCGGCATCAATGCGGAAGATCGGGCCGTCGTGACAGGCTACAACCAAGATGACTGTGTCTCGACGGAGCGGCTTCGGGACTGGCTGGAGCGTCTGCGGACTGACGCGGTCGCCTCAGGCGTGAAGATTCCCCGGCCGGCTCCGCCTGGAGAGGGCGCTCCGCCGGATATTACGGCCTGGCAGGCGCGGATCCATGCAGTCGTTGCCAAGTTGACCGATGGCATTCCGGTGGATCCCGCGGGGCGTAGCGGCGAGCAGCAGGCGCTCTACGTGCTGGCGAACGTGCTCGACTGGCATCGCCGGGAGGAGAAGGCGATCTGGTGGGAATATTTCCGGCTGGCGGCACTGTCTGCGGACGAGTTGGAGGACGAGCGGGCAGGCATTTCGGGTCTCGAATACGTGGATGCGGTGGGCGGAACCGTCAAGGCCCCTATCCACCGCTATCGATTTCCCCAGCAGGACGCCGAGTTTCGGGGCGGGGAGGATTTGCGCAGTGTCGGCGGCGAGCGATTTGGCAAAGTCGAGGCCGTCGACCTGGAACATCGCTTCATCGATGTCAAGAAGAGGGGCGACACTGCCGGTTTTCATCCCGAAGCGGTCTTTGCCCATACTTACATTGACACAAGCGTTCTGGCCGAGTCCCTGGTGCAGATCGGCGAGTACGTGGCCGATCATGGCATCGGCGGTCTCGGCGCCTACAAGGCGGCGCGCGATCTGCTGCTGCGCCTTCCACCCGATGCCGGCTGCGCGGTGCTGCGCCAGCCGGGCGAGAGCGCGGTCGATGCGGCCTGTCGCCTCGTTCCGGCCTTGCAGGGGGTGCTCGCCATCCAAGGACCGCCTGGCACGGGCAAGACCCATACCGGCGCCTACGCGATCCTTGCGCTGGTCAGGGCCGGCCTTCGCGTCGGGGTGACCGCCAACAGCCACAAGGTCATTCGCAATCTGCTCGCGAAGGCCGCCGAAGAAGCAGCTAAGGAAGACTTCGACCTGCAGTGCCTGCACAAGGTCACGGATGCGGAAGACAATGTCCCGCACCTCACATTCACCGCGAAGAACCCCGAGGCCCTCGGCGCCTTTGCAAGCGGCTACCACGTCCTCGGCGGCACGGGGTTCCTGTGGGCCAGGCCCGATGCGGCTGGCCTCGTCGACGTGCTGTTCGTGGATGAGGCCGCGCAGATGTCGCTCGCCAACGTGCTTGCCCTATCGCCGGCCGCAGCCAGCCTTGTTCTGCTCGGCGATCCGCAGCAGCTTGAGCAGCCGATGCAGGGCTCGCACCCCGAGGGTACGGAGGTCTCGGCCCTCGACCACCTTCTCGGCGGACGGCAAACCATCGCCGAGGACGAGGGCCTGTTCCTCGACCAGACCTGGCGCCTCCACCCCGACATCTGCCAGTTCACCTCCGAGTTGTTCTACGAAAGCCGCCTCCTTCCCCGTCCCGGTCTTGAGAACCAGGCCATCCTGATGGACGGCCTGCTTGGCGGGAGTGGCCTGCGCTACATCGAGATGCAGCACAGGGGGAACCAGAATTCCAGCCCGGAGGAGGCCGATCGCATTCGCGATGTTGTCAGCGGGATCCTCGCTTCGGGCGCACGCTGGCGCGACCGTGAGGGCAACGAGGCGTCGCTGACCCTGAACGACATTCTGGTCATCGCGCCCTACAACGCGCAGGTCTTTGAAATCCAGGCGCGCCTCCCCGGCGCGAAAGTCGGGACGGTTGACAAGTTCCAGGGACAAGAAGCGCCAATCGTGATCTATTCCGTCACAACCTCCAGTCATGCCGACGCGCCACGTGGCATGGAGTTCCTCTACAGCGCGAACCGGTTCAATGTGGCCACCTCTCGCGCCAAGGCCTTGTGTATTCTCGTGGCCAATCCGGACGTGTTCGAGCCGGAATGCCGGACGCCGCGCCAGATGCAGCTCGCCAATGGCTTCTGCCGGTATCTCGAAATGGCCGATGCGATCGACCCATAGGTCCGCAGCGTGGCCCATCCGATAGCATGCGTGGGAGGATCAGCTCTGATGGATGGGACGATACTTAAGTAAGATCAGATAGTTACGCGATGTCATGGGTTCGCATGGGACACTAACTACTCGCCAGTTTTAACCGATAGAGCGTTGCCCTCCGAAGGCAGAGGTCACAAGTTCGAATCTTGTCGGGTTCGCCAATTTAATCGTAAATATCAGATAGTTAGGCGAAGCCGATTTTGGCAAGTGTCCTCGCTATTTTTGCGCGGAATCACTACGGAAGCACAAGAGACCGTACCAATTTCGCTAACCCTCCTGTGGAAAATGCCATCGAAGTCTGCTCGATGATGACGCGTTGACCGAAGGCCGCCTATTTCGGGGGGATAGCATGCATCGGCTCGTGTGGTTGATTATGGTAGCGCTAGAGCGCTACCGCCTTTCCCC
Source organism: Mesorhizobium sp. B2-3-13 (assembly GCF_006442195.1). Classification (NCBI taxonomy): domain Bacteria; kingdom Pseudomonadati; phylum Pseudomonadota; class Alphaproteobacteria; order Hyphomicrobiales; family Phyllobacteriaceae; genus Mesorhizobium; species Mesorhizobium sp. B2-3-13. Next base: position 72,808 of record NZ_VFVQ01000002.1, on the reverse strand, counting down.
CCCACTCAACAACTTGCCATTTCAGAATTCGTTGCTGCGGTTGAGCGGAGCCCATCTGCGGGTAATCAATCGCGGGTCGGCAGTCGAATCCCTTCGCGCGCACCAGACGTCTAAACCAATCGAAATCCAGCGCCTTGGCCTAGTGTTGAAAGGCAGCTTTGCGCCGCATCCGCGACATTTGAAGTCCCGGATGACGATCCCGTAAGCTGCCGTTCGCTTCGCATGCCTTCCATATCGGTCGAGATACTGCGGATACACTGCTTGTGGAGTGCCCGCCATCCGACAGGTAGAGGAGGAAAAATGACTCGTGGTCAAGCTTCAGGCGGATTTCGGAGCATGCGAGACGCCGGCAGTCCACGACGGGATCAACGGCTCCGCCAGGTCATTTCGAAAATCCGAGTGGCACGTTTTCCATGGCACGTCGTCGTGACCCATCTCATAGCCTTTTGCAAATAGCGCCCGCATGAAGTTGTTCTCAACGGGGTTTTTGGTTCCTCACTGAAGCCGACCGGAACGTCAATGAAGTTGAAGGGATGCCGTCGCGCTTGGAGACGGCGTATCTGAAAGGTCGCCGATCCCTTGCGTCTTGATAAGGGAGGACACTGCCTTTTCTGCGATGTCTGGCAGTGTGGCGTCGACGGTCCCCGCACCCGCGTCGTCCGGCCATTGCGGATGATATAAAGGCGTGCTTTGAGCCGCGCGTGGAATGTCCGAGCAAGCTCAAGCCCGCGGGCCTTAGAAAGACCTGGTCCTGGTGCCGCCGTCGACGTGCATTTCGTGGTAGGCTTTGCCGGAGGCGAGCACTTTCGGTTCGACCGGCCGGAATATCGTGGGAACGGCGGTGGAGGCGAGGATAACTTGCTTGAAGAGCTTCAGCCGGTCCGGCCGATGGCTCGCCGCAAGCGTCCATGTCCCAGATCACAGGCCGATCCCCATTAAAATTGGTCGTGCCAATTTCCAGGCGTCATCTCAGCCGGGCAAGTTCTGCACGGCACGAGTCTGCGAACATGCGCAGTATGTCGTGCGCCGCGAGTTGACTGCGCGCCTGCGGAGCGGGGGAGGGCGATTCATAGGTCTCCACGATCCCTTCCAGAACCGCCTCTGCCGCGGCGATCGTACCCGGTGTTGCGAACAGCGAAGCTTGTTGACGGTCGCATACATTGGGACAAGCTTGGCCGGATCATCCAAGCCTTCCCGAAAAACGCCGTCCGCGTAGGTTTTCGACGCCTGATCAATGAATTCGCCAAAGAGCCGCTCGCGATGCGCGCCTTCCTGTTTCACCCGTTCCAAACGATCTTCGTGGTTTTGCGTGAGCCAAGTCGTACCCACAGATGCGAGGGCACCGATGAAAGAGCCGGCTTTCTTTGCCTAATCCCCGGAATCACCGGCAGCGAAACCAGCTGCTGCTGGCAAAGCCGCGCAGCACCGGGGCGCGCCTTTGATCGCTGCGAGCATATTTTTTAAAAATGGGCGACGTCCGACGATTTAGGAGAAATCCGCCATCCAACCATGCGGCTCTGCCCTCGGACAAACCGCTCAATATTCGTTCGTTGTTAGCCACTCGACGTAGCGGGCGAGGCCGTCCTCGAGGGTGTGTTGCGGGGCGTAGCCGAGTTCGCGGATCGCGGCGGACTGGTGCCAAGGGCCTTGCTGGTCAAGATGGCAATAGCCTGGGCCGATCGAAATCGCGGCGTTTGGCAGGAGCTTTCGCAGCAGATCCGCCGACTGCGCAAGTGTCCAGGCTCGGTCACCGAAGATGTTGAACACCGAGCCCCTTTCATGGTCTCGGCCGTCGCGGCCAGGATTGCGGCACGCGCGACATCCTCGATGTGGATGAAGTGGAACAGGTGATCGGAGCCATTCTCCATGAACAACCGTTCGCCGCGTAGCACCGTCTTGACGATATCGCGCAGGATCTGCGGCATGCGGTTGCCCGGCCCGTAGACCTCGGTGAAGCGCAGTGACACCGTCTGCAAGCCATAGATCTCGTTGTAGACGCGTCCAAAATGATCGATGGCCAGCTTAGTGACGCAATGGCCTGCAAGCGTTCGATGCCGTTGATGTGGTCGGAATGGAGGTGGGATACGAACAGAATGTCTGCGCGTCCGTTACTGCTTAGTCGGTGCGCGTTTAATTGGCTTTTTAACGCCTCGCTCTGCTCGGAGCCGCAATCATAAACATAGCGGAAGCGTTCAATCTCTTTTTCGGCCGCCGCTTCGGCTCCTGTTCTGGGCGGCTCGAAGAGTTGAATGTGGCCCGTGTGAAATCCACCGGGCCCACGTCATGTTGCAAACGACTGACGCAAGCCCCCAGCACGATTTCGCTCCCCCTAAGAATGATTCCTCCCGTCAACCTATATCAGGATCGGTCGTCTTTTCGTGCTGCGTTTCGCAAAGCTTGGCTAGACTATAACGAAGCTTGACGCACAAGTTATAGAGTCATAAACGCGCAGCCACAGCCGCGCCCTCAATTTTTGGCCAGCAACCGACCTCGAGCTGAGCGTCACTTTAGCCTGCGGGACCCCTGAGATCTAACCTGGTATAGCGCTACAATTAAAACACGTGCTTCGCTACAACTTTCTCGACAAGGCTGCCAAAGCAGAAAAGCGGGCTGGAACGCCGGGAACCGCTGGCAAAAGGAACGCCTTTTAAATATAATATTTGAAGTTGCTAATTTGCCGCATAACCGCATCGGGCTTAGGGGTTTTGGGCGTCTTTCCGATGATCGATTCAGATGTATTCGATTTTGTCGAGCGCTGCCGGAGGCACACGGAAACCGGCGCACTTTTAAGCGACCTCCTTTCCACTGTAAAAAATCTCGGATTCGAGCACCTTATCCTGAGCGGCGTCCCTCTCGGGGGCCAGAAGCTGGCGCCGATGGTTGAACTGAATGGCTGGCCCAAGGGCTGGTTCGAACGTTACGTCGAAGCGGAGCATGCCGCGGTGGACGGCGTGTGCATTTACTCGGCAAAAACTCTGAAGCCATTCCTGTGGGCCGAAGTGCCGGCAAAATGGTCAGACACAGAGGCTTCACGGCGCGTGGCAGGTGAGGCGACGGAGTTTGGCATCTGTAGCGGCTTCGCCGTGCCGATGCTTAGCGTGCATCATTGGCAGTCTGTCCTGTCCTTCGCCTCCTCGCAAAAGGCCTGCGTTCTGTCCCCACGGCAGCAAGTACAGTTGGTGACGATGGCGGTCTATGCTGGCATGTCAATCCAAGCTTTGTCGGACGTCGCGGACGACGCTGACAGTGTCCTGACAGATCGCGAAAAAGAGGTGCTGCTTTGGGCGGCCGCCGGCAAAACTTCGTCTGAGACATCCCAGATCCTCGGCCTGACCGAACGCACGGTCAAATGGCATGCAACCCGAGCCCGCGAGGCGTTTGGCGTAGGGACGACCACGCAAGCTGTAGTCGAAGCTGTGCGCCGTCGATTGATCCACCCCTGATTACGTCAACTGTCCGATCGGACAGGTGACGTACTTTAGCGTGGCTGCAACTATCACTCAGGAATTTAGGGGGCGCGCGATGATTGCTGCATATGTCATCAATGCGCTGAACAAGCACCTCTACGATGACGTTTCTGCGCCGCCGCCGGCACAATCTATTCGTGCATCAGAATCGTCAAGGGACGCGGCGATCTACCGCTGGGGTCTCGAAGGCGGTCGCGTGGTGACCCCGACAGGTGAGTGCCTGTGCCATCCGGCCCAGTCACGACACCTCGGCAAACCCGAACTCACACGTCTGGGGAAGGGTCCGGAACCGGCAACTAAATTCAATGTCAGCTATCGAAGCTCGCCCCTATGCGGGGCTGTCTTCGCGTTTGCCATTGGAAGAAATACGACGAAAAACCTGGGAGGCTACAATGAGGGACTATTCGCGAAGGACCGTCCTGAGGGGCACTGCGGCGGCTGGCATACTTGCGCTCCTTGATTCCTTGCCGGCGTACGCGTCCGACGTTCCAAAGACCCGATACTCTGCCTTCTCTAAAGAAGGCAAAACGTCACTAGGACTGTACGCCAAGGCAGTCAAAGAGATGCAAGAACTGTCAAAGAAGGACCCTACCGACCCGCTGGGATGGCTGTATCAATACAAAATGCATTGGTTTCCGGATGATGGTAATTCTAAACTGGCCGCTGGGGGATTCCCTGCGCTCTTGAAAGCGCAGCAGGCGGAGCTTGACCTGTATTTCGGTGTGGCTAGCGATAAAAATACGAAACGAAAGGACGCAGAGGCGACCTGGGGGAAATGCCCCCACACACTGCCAGGCTTTCCAACCAATATGGATTTCTTGTCTTGGCACCGGCCGTACCTGTTCTTTTTCGAACGCATAGTTCGGAAGCTTTCCGGCGACGATAGTTTCGCTCTGCCATATTGGGGATACATGGATGGCGCCGCCAGCCAGATTTTGCCTGAAGAGTTCAGACAAGATGCCGGCAGTCCACTGTTTCATGATCGATCGCCCGCCAGTAATGGTGGCGATCATATGAATAAAAATAACTTTGTTGGGAATTTTTGGAAAACAGAGAAAGACAAATACGAGCTTTTAACCCGGGCAATTGAGGGAACCCCTCACGGCGGGGTCCATAATGAAACGGGAGTTGGCGGGAAAGATATGTCGAGCCTGTTTACGTCACCGAGGGACCCCATCTTCTGGCTGCATCACTGCGAGATCGATCGCATCTGGGAAGGTACAATGAAGGCAAACTTCAAAACGCCAACCGATAGCTGGCTTGATCGCGAGTTTAGCTTTTTTGACGAAAACCGCGCGCTGGTCAAAGTTGCCACAAGGGACGTGTTGAAACCGGAGCAGATCGCCAAATGGCCTGGATACAGTTATCATGAGGTTCCACAACCTCCATCGGCGCCAGTGGTGATCTTAGCCATGCAACCCACTAGCAGACGTGTTATTGCGACCAGTACCAACGTGATAGTTAAAGCTGGCTTGCGATCTGAGACAATTGCTGAAACGAGTGAGATATCCAACATGTCTCCGCTCGTCGAAGGGGGTGCCAAGAGCAGTAAAATAGAAATATCCGAGATCTCTATCGATAAGCAGGTTGAAGCGAACGTTGACTTATATCTAAACGTTCCGAACGAGGGCGATTCTAACAAGATCGATGAGTTCCTCATAGGAACAATATCGACGTTTTCGCTTTTACCAATACCCGCAGGTGGGGGACACGATGGGCATGCGATGGAGGGTCCGCCAAACATACTGTCTTTCGACGTCACATCGCTCGTAGCAAAACTTCAGAAAGAAGGATTGTGGGATGGACGGCTCAATCTGACCACCAAAGAATCGGTAGGTACTTTGAATGGTGCCTCGCTCACTTTGGGCAAGGTCGAGCTTGTCGAAGTTAGTGCGGGGTTGCCGCAGCAGTAGGACCGCAAAAGCGCTCCCGGCGGTGCGGACAGCCCGTGGTTGGCAGTCCGTACCGTACTTCGGCTTTCCAGAAACCTGCGCCCTTTCGGCCCCGGCGAGTTGCCTGTAGGAGGCGCTCTCCTGGATTGACGCCAGCCGCCAACACTCGGGCAAGGCTTGCACAGTCTTCCGTTACGGATAATACGGCAGTTTGAACCGACAACAGGCCGCCTCGCCGCGCTCGGCCGCAACCTTCAACCTGTCGGATATTCCTCCATGACGCAAATCGCGCTGGCAAGTATCGTTTGCATGCACGATTGGACGACAATGATATGGTAGTCGCGATTGCGCCGATGTGAGCTTTGCTGCGCCTGGAAACAGCAGCCAATCCACAGCGCCGCGGCTTGGGAAGTCTGATCAAATAGATCGCTATCCGGTCATCCCACGCAAATTCGTCTATTGTCCCCGACTGAGCGCACCTTTGGATGGTTTCCATATGAGCTCTGCGGAGGTATTTTGCCGGCACGGTGGCCCAAGCTGTCGTTGACGATGCGCACAGGCGTTTGACTGCAAGTGCGTCAACTGTCCGATCGGACAGGTGACGTACTTTAGCGCGACTGCAACTATCCTTTCTCGGAATGATGGGGGTCGCGCGATGATAACTGCCCATGTCGTCAATGCGCACAACATGCATCTCTACGAAAACGAATTCGATGAGTTTTTGCGCCGCCGGCACGATTTCTTCGTGCATCAGAAGCGCTGGCGCCCTCCAAGCCCAGATGGTCGTGAGCGAGACCAGTTCGATACGGACGCGGCGACCTATCTGCTGGGTCTCGAAGACGGTCGCGTGGTGACCTCGGCGCGATTGATCCCAACGAGCGAGCCGCACATGGTCTCGGAGGTCTTTTCTCACATGTGCGAAAGGTCAGGTGTTCCGAGACGTCCCGACTGGGCCGAATGGACACGCACCTTCGTGGTGCCCGAGAAACGCTCGATCGGCTTGCGGGGTACGCTGACGCAGCTGTGCTGCGCGGTGATGGAATACGCGCTTGATGAGGGCTTCAGCGCGGTGGGCGGCGTCCAGGAAACCTATTTCATGCCCCACCATGGTGCGCTGAAGTGGCGGGCCGAGCCCCTTGGTATGGCGCGCGAGGAAAACGGCGAATGGTACATCGTCGCCTATATCGAGGTGAACGAAGCAGCGCTCAAGAGTGTCCGCAAGATCCTTGGAATCGATCATTCCCTGCTGGTACGGCGCGGGATACAGCGGCGCTTTCTTGAAGGACCTAAAAACACGGTCCAGGCGGCTGAATAAGTTTGGGGAGTATATAAGTGCGAGTGTCAGGACCCTCTATCTGTCTAACGTACTTCGTTGTGGTGCTTGGCTTGAGCGTGGGTCCAATCGCCCACAGCTTCGCTCAGGCAACAGAGCAAACAGTGCAGGACAGCAGCGTGCTATCCGGTAAATGGACATATCGAAGTTTTCACAACAATCCTGCTCTGGTTACCGCCGACCCGAAAACCGCATTATCTTTATTTTTTGCAGAGGCGGTTTTTTCATTTGATGTCAAACCGGACAATTCGCTCACAGGAGCGATTGACTGGGGCGGCGGCGGATTAGATCTACAAGGAACCGTCCAGCCTCCAACATCGGCGGCGCCATTGACGGTTCAAATCGTTGGCCATGGTCGGGTGGGCACACAGACCGAGAACTGGGAATACGACTATTCCGGCTATCTGGCTCCATCATGGTCGAACGGTGTTGGACAGGTTCCAGCACTCGTTGGCAGTGTTCTGAGAGCAAAACCGCACGATGGTGCGCCCGCAGGGTACGTCGCTTCATTTGTAGCCGTCAAACAATGACCCCGCCGCGAATCATACGCGTTGGCGAATCCCGAGCACGGCTGGACGGGCGATTTCCTGTGCACAGACGAGTGCAGTGAAATTGTTTCTGCCGTGGAACACGAATGTTGGCGGAGTGAAGACTACGTCCAATAACAAGGAGGATACTGCAATGAGATATTCGAAGCTGTCGATCGTCACCAGCCTCGTAGCATCGCTTGCGTCAACAGCCACGTTTGCTGCAGACAGTATCGGACTGGTTCCGGGTTCGTTCGCCGCGACCTATGTTCCTACGAGTGCGGGCTGCTCTTCGCTGCTGGTAACTGGCCAATTCCTCGCGCCGACGCCTGGGTATAAATTGAGCGTTACCAAGGCCGGAACTCAGGATAACCCGCTCGTTCTCCAATTAGAGCTGGCAGCAGCGCCGCCAGCGGGCCAAGTGACGCAGGTTTTCACCCTTTCACCGGTTCAATACGCTGATCCAAATTACCACGATTGTCACTACGGCGTGGCCGTAAGCTACGGCAAGCAGCGAATAGTAGTCGGTCTAAGTCCAGCCGGCACTCAAGATCGGTAGGGCAGCTTCGGCAGCGAAATCCGGCCTATTCGTATCGAAAGGGTCCAAGCCCACAAACCTTGCAGAACGGAATGATGCCTTGAAACGTCTTTTGGTCCTTGCACTTGGTGTTGGCATGGTCCTCTGGCCGGCGATGGCCGCAGAACTTGTCCAACCTCCGATCTGCTCCGTGGCAACGGCAGGCGCGTCTTCTCTTGGCGACAAGTGTACCGTTTCAACTCAAGCCGACGGCCGCCACCAGGTGAAGGTCAATCTGACGGCCGAGACGCATGAAATCGAGGTCGGAGGCTACAAAGTCACCACTGAAAATTACAACGGAAGTTATTTGACGCCAGTTATCGAGATAGCGCCAGGTGACACGGTCGCTGCTCACCTCGAAAATCTCTTGGCACCTCGTTTGCATGACGGCATGTCCCACGGCGACGGGGACGAAAACCCGACCAATCTTCACTACTTTCATGGGGGGATTGTATCGCCCAACAATGCGAGACCTAAGCGCGCCGAGCTAGGAAACGGGGACAACGTTTACGTGCATTTGAAGGCTGGCCGCGACGCAGAGGGAAACCCCAGCAGTTTCGACCTCAATGTCCCAATACCCGGCGACGGGGTGCTCGATGCCCGGGTCTTGGAAGGCAAAGGAGGCTACATCCCTCACCCATCTGGGCTCGACTGGTATCACTCTCATATGCACGGAATTTCATCCGACCAGGTTATGGGCGGCATGTCCGGCCTACTGTCGGTCGGCGACGCGGCCGCTAACGTCAAAGCAGGTTGCCGGCAGGATCCGCTTGACCCTTCCAAATGCATCAATGACGTTGCCAAGGACACGGCCGACCTGAGGCGTGAAACGAATGTCCGATACGCCCTCCTTCGGGACATTCCACTCCAGAACATCAGCAAGCTTCCAGAAGAAGCCGATGGCAACGCGACGGCCGAATGGGAGCCCGTTGCGCGCGATTTTCCACCGGAAAGCGCACCAGGCGCCAAGTGCGGAGTTTGGAAAAAGGACAAACTGGACACGGATGACTTGTCACTTCGAGCCGGCTTCTGCCAACTCGACCAAAGCTCGGCTTGGCTATTCACCCTGAACGGGCAACGTTTTCCGACGGTTAAGATAGAGGGCGGGAAAAACCTTCTACTTCGATTGGGTAATCTCAGCGCGAATGTGGGCTACTGGCTTGAACTGCGCAACAAGGCCGACGGAACGGTTCTGCCACTGACAATACTGGGTCTCGACGGCGTAGTCCCAGCACGACCTGTCCTGCCTGAGCAGGAAGGGAAACCTGTTGAGGCAAACAACTATGATAGCCTATTGTTGATGCCGGCTTCGCGCGCCGAGATCTACATTCGTAATGACGAGAAATCGCATGATAAGCCCCAAGAATACATTCTTAGTACCCGGGGGCTCGATGCGGGAACAGACAAGTGGCCCGCGGTTGAGCTTGCAACGATTGTGTTAGAGCCGAACACCGCTGCAAGCCCGATTCGAGTTGCATTGAACGCTTCCGTCGAGGCTTTCCCAAATCTCATTCAGGTTCAGCCACCTGTTGCTGAACGAGCGCAGTTACCTGATGGCTGCGTCAGGGATTTGGATCCGGCTTTCCACGAATACCGCCGGGTGACTTTCATTCCCGGGGGGGAAACATCCACCGGCATGAAATCGGATTGGAGCATTCTAACGCAAATCGTGCGCCCCAAGGTCGGATCAGGTTTGCAGGATGAGGCGAACTACGAACCCGACGATCCCAGCAAAACGAGCGTAGGATATGATGTGCGGCAGCAAGCTGAAATAGCTGTTCCGTTTGAAGATTATGTTCAAGCGGATGGAACGGTTGACTGGACAAAGAGGCATGTCTGCATCTTCATAGATCATGGAGACCATGATGGGAGCCACAAACAGTTGTGGGTGCTTAATAACGCAACAGCAGCCTTACACAATTTCCACATCCACCAGATTAAATTTCGATTGGCAACGCGCAAAGAACTTGTAGACATTTATAACATTGAGCCACCGAAGCCATCGGATACGTGTGGGGAAAAAACGCCTGAAGAATGTATGCAACCCAATGTTAAATTCTATGAGGAAAATGCGACTGATCCGGCCGATCCCGGCGCGACACCTCTCTGGCATGATACCATTCCACTGCCGCCCCTCAGCACGGTTTTTATCGTGATGAGCTTCGATGCTAAGCAGCAGATCGGACGGTTTGTTTTTCACTGCCATATCCTCAAGCACGAGGACGGCGGGCTGATGGCTCCCATTGAAGTGTGGGAGCCAACGGTGGGAGCAATGGCGCAATAGGAAAGCTTCGAACAAGGAAGGAAATGAAATGAGAACGTTTTTGGCAAGTTCTTCGGTTCTTGGACTGGCACTTGGCACGATCGTCGTAGCTGGGGGTGCAAGCTTTGCAGCTGATACCCATGCTGTTGCAACCAAGAATGTTGCGTGGACCTATAACGGAAAGGCTTCGACGAAGACCACACCACTCATCGTCGATGATCTCAAGATAGGAGACATCGTCGAAATCCAGATTGACGGGGCAATCCCCCACGGATTCGTCACAATAAGAACTAAGGACGGAACTTCCACCGAGGCTAAGGACCTTGTCTGGGCCTGCGGTCAAGACAAAGGACCAAACGTGGTCCTCCGTGAAACAGATTGCGGGGCTGCGAGTCAATTCGGCGTTCAATTCAAGGGGAAAATGCGACTGGAAGTACTGGACACCTTTAAGGACCCAGTCGATTTTTGGTGCGTGATACACCTTGGTGGTATGCGGGGAACGCTCAAGCTCAAGCCGTGAACTAACAGCTGATGTCTTCGTTCATATGGTCAGCCGTTTGCCCATCGTTGCCCCTCTTCATGAAGCATACCAAGCAAAGGCACGACGGCTCGTTCGGCGGGCTGAAAAGCACCATCGTTGTATGGGGCGCAGGTCGCCGTTTGAAGGAAATGTTCATGCCAAAATACATTCGCGCCCTGATACTTGCTACTCTGATCGGAGGCATGTTTGCTGATGAGGCATTCGCACATGCGCGCCTTACGTCCGCAATCCCTGCTGAAGGCAGCATAGTGGCAATTCCGCCGAACGAACTCGACCTGACCTTTTCTGAGGACGTGGACCTAAAGTTTACTGGGGTATTGCTTGTCGGGGCCGACAAAAGGGCGGTGGCGACGGGCCCCGCCTCTTTTGGTGGCGGCAACGCTGCAAGCCTAGTCGTTCCAATTTCTCGGGCGCTTGACGCGGGTACGTATACCGTCGATTGGCATGCCCTGTCGGCAGATGGCCACAAAGCCAAAGGCCGCTACAGTTTCATCGTGAAGCCCTGATGAGCGCTGGCTTTGCCCTGGCTGTATGCACGTTCCTACGGGATACGTTTGCGATGCTGCTTTGGGGAACCTTCGCATATCTGTCAATTGTTGTTCCGAGTAAACTGGCGCGCGACATTCAACAGCGCCTGCAACTTTTCCGGATCATCGCCACCGGGGTAGTTGCGACATCGACGATCGCCGCGCTCCCCTTGGAGGCCGGATCAATCGGTGACGGCTGGACAGATGTATTCGATCGATCGATGATCTGGGCCGTATTGTCCCAAAGCACCGTAGGCCACACTTGGCTGGTGCAGGCCGTTACTGTTCTATCGTTGGTCGCGGCGCTCGTCATACCGTCAACATACCGTCAGACGTGGACAGCGCTAGCAGCCAGTCTCGTTCTTGCGGGTTTCACGCTGACGGGCCATGCCGCCATGCAGCAAGGCTGGATTGGTTTTGGGCATCGACTAAACGATGCCATCCACGTTCTGTCGTGTGGCGCATGGCTGGGCTCTCTCGTGCCACTTCTATTGATTCTTTTAGCCTTGAACGATCCGAAGAAGCGAATATCCGCTGGTTTGGCGCTGCGACGGTTTTCCAAGGTGGGACATGTGGTGGTTGCGCTGGTGCTTGCCACGGGCGTGATCAATACCTTCTTGACACTTGGAGAGTGGCCTACCAACTGGTCCTCGCCCTATCAGGCGATGCTGGCCACCAAGATGGTATTGGTCCTCTTAATGGTCAGTTTTGCAATGCTCAACCGATACAAATTCGTTCCACAGATCGCATTTCAAAGGTCTAAAAGCTTGCGCGCCATTCGCATTGGAACTATGACCGAAATTACTCTGTCAGTTTGCGTCATAGCTCTTGTCTCGATATTTGGAATGCTGGAACCGATTTAGTCGATTGCGCGCCCGAGTGGCATTGATGCTGACGATGTCAACGTCTGCTGCGCCATTGGCGGAGCCACCTGGTGGAGGGGATGGTAATCTGGCGCAGGGTACAACCTTTCCGGACATATCGAAGTCTCCGTACAATGTATTCCACCGCCTTGATACCGTGGTAAAGGGGACAACCAGATACTGCACCGCTCAATTTGTTGGGCGTGGTGACATACTGCTTACCGCTGCCCATTGCGTTCGAGACAATGGAGACGGCACTTGGGTCGGAGATTTTCAGCTCCGCAATCTCGGAAATTCGGAAAATGAAGCTCCGCTGACCAATCCAAAATGTATCGCAACTCCTAGGGGATGGGTTAAGCCCTTGCCCGAGGGTTTTGGGGGGCGCTTCTTTTGGCCAGATGATTACGCCCTCGTTGTTTTGCGTTCAGTGATATCCGACAATTTTCTTCAGTTGGGAGATGAAATTGCGTCGCCCGCGGACGTATCTGCTTATGGATTACCCGTCGGTCTGGGTCATCATCGAAAGCTCGTTGAAATTACCGGGCGGGCAGATCGCGACAAAGATTTCGCGACCTTGGGGGTGATGACTAATAAGCAACCCGACGCCAGGCTGGGCATGAGCGGTGGCGCATGGGTGACTCGCCTGAGCCCCGTCTCAGACAGTGCCTCGGATTTTGTTGTCGGTCTGTCTTCGACTGCGTCGGAAGAAAACGGCACGTTCTTGCTGGCCGGACCATACTTCGATCATTGTGCGGTAGAGATGATGAAGTTTATTCAACAAGAATGTCGCTAGGAAGGTAGATCGAACTGACGCCGGGGTTGACGCCTCCATGGGCCCCTTGTCAGATCACAGGGTCAGGATGTTTTGGGAATAAGGGAACGCAAATCACTACCCCTGAACGACAACCAGGCCGACGCGCCGCAGACGCGCCATGGCTACGCCGCAAGTGCCTCTGAACCAGCCGTGACCTCGGAAAACAACCGTGAGAGCGCGGCTTGTCGTGCCACACGATCGAGCGCGTACGATGTTCGCGTAAAGCGCATTCCATCCAGAAGCCCATGGATGTATCCCGCAATCGTATCAGCCGCCATGATCAGCGCGGTATCAACGGTATGGATGTATCGGCTAATCACTGTGCCGCGCGAATGCCCGAGCAGGGCCGCAACGGTAGCCTCTGTGAACCCGAGGTCATTGGCGACGCTGGCGAAGCTGTGGCGGAGCACATGAGGCGTTATGTCCTCGAGTGTGGTCCCCTTGAGAGCCTTCTTCCAATATTTAGGGAAGCCAACCAGCGGCTTCCCTTCGACCGTACCAGGAAAAACGAAGGCGCCTTGGTCGTCCATTACCAGACCATCCGTCATATCTAGCACCGACAACCCAATCGGCCTTACCGAGGCTCCCTCCTTGCTGTCTTCGAAACGAAGACAACTATTTGCCGCATCGACCTCGGTCCACTTCAGGCCCACGGCCTCGCTTCGCCTGCAGCCCGTGAGGGCTAGGGAACGGCCGACAGCGACGAAGGTGCCCAAGGCATCATTCTTCGAAGCTTTCCGTAGAATCGCGCCGTGAAGCCGTCTTCATAAGCACTGTCTCCCTGTCATTTCATGGGCGATCTCCGAAAAGCTGATTAAAGATGTCGCCAAACCACGCCTCGAACGCGTCGATTTCTGCGGAAGTGACAGGGACGCGCTTTGGAAGATTGTCGGTAACGCGCCACTCGCGTGGATCGTGTTGAACCGGTCGGCCAACGCGTGGACGCGGCTCAACGTATAGGTAGTCATACAGGTCGATCGGCAATGTTCCGAGGCGGACCCGTGACAGTTCCGAAGAGGTCGCTTTGCGAGCCGGGTGGGACATGGCCCAAATATGCCCCAGCAACCCGTCAAAGCGGAACGACCTATGTATTCGCCAGAACCACCATTCGCACGCTGACGGATCAGCTTTGGTTCAACCGGTTGGGCCGCACCGCTCCAAGGCATCTTCCTCCTCCAGGGCCGCGACCAGCTTGACTGCCGCCTCCCAATGTCTGGCGATGTCAGTCCGGACCGCCGCCCTCTCTGGCCGATCCATACCTATGTCTCCAACAATCGCCTTCATGTCCCGAAGCACCGACGCGATGTGCGGCCAGGGGAAGTCAGACGGATCGTCGATCTCCCTGTCTGCTCCAACAATCATCTCCAGCTTGGCGACGACGCCAGCAAGCGAAGTCGCCGTAACATCGGGGATTGCGTCCAGATGCTTCAACTCCTCCGTCACGGCGAGCACTTCCGCTTCACGTGCAACCGCAAACTCTTGTCTACCATTGACCGTCTGCCAGGCCGCGATCCGCGCCGCTCGGATGCTATTTCCGGAGCCCGATGCCGCCGAATCCGTCAATACCGGAATTCCGGTATTGACCAACATTCGGCTCTCTAGCCGTTGCTGGACCCGGCACAGTAGGAGAGCGACGTGATGGGCTCGCTGCTGGTGGGACCAAAGGTACAGTGCTCGGTCATTGAACCGGCTTTCCAATGCGGGTTGTCTATCGAATCTGTCCATGGGGGTGAGCCTTTTCGTTTGCTGGAAGGCATCTCCTCCATATCATATTGAATGCCGAATAGGAATTATCGTTCCTGGAATGATCGTTCCATTCCTGAGCTATCTCTGGGAATGGACCTCAAGGAAGTTTTTGCGATCAACCTGCGTCAGATCAGAACCAGCAATGGGCTGACGCAGGAAGAGTTGGCAGAGCGCGCAGGGCTTAGCGCTAGATACATCGGCTCAATCGAGCGAGCAGACGTCTCTGCAAGTGTCACCGTGCTCGGGCGCATCGCAGACGCGCTGGGTGTCGAGCCGCACCTGCTGGTGCGGCTGAACAGATAGCCACACGCGACCGTTGAGCGCCCGCGAGAGCGCCCTCAACAGCGCTGTAGCGAGCGGGCGGCGGCTTTGCGCCTGATGTCGGCCATTGGAGCCAGTTTGCCCCCGCCCGTAAGCAGACATCGCTGCTCAAAAAGTTAGGCATGGGAGCCGCGGGAGGCGAGAAAAAGCGGCAGCCGGCGTTCTGTACGGGCCACGTCTCGCCAATGACGCTCTTGACATTGGCTCCTCCAATATCAGAACCACGCCGCCGATACTTGACATCGATTTCCCATCGAAGCGCCCGGGCCGCAGATCAGTCGCAGGACCGATAGGCTGCTCGTCACAAGCTTTGACCCAACCACTCGGCAGCATGCTTGCTCTCCTCGTCGTGCAGTCTGGCCTTGCGCCTCCCTGGCTAACCAAATACGACCCCTGGCTCACTTTGACCCACTTCGATGATATAGCCGTCTGGATCGCGAATGTAGCAGCGCGTCTCGCCGTACTTCTCCATCGGCTCGGTAATGAATTCAGCACCTCGGGCTTGCCATAGTTCATGGCAGCCGTGGATATCGGCAACGCGAATGTTCAGAAAGCTGCTGGCTAAATTGGGATCGCCGGGAACATCAAGCATGACGGACGGTTTGTCGGGGGTAGGCCCACCCCCGACGTTTACGATCAGCCAAGTATTCGCGATCTGAATGTAGCCGGGCGCACCACTGCTATCTCCCAGGCTCAGAATGCGGCCTCCGAAGACCTTCTCGTAAAACCGCGCCGAACGACCGATGTCGGCCACTGTCAAAAAATGCGCGACGGTAAAGCCCTTTTGCGGGGGCATTGCATAGATTTGATCCGCTACGATTGCTTGGGTCATCCGGGACTCCCATTGAGACAAAGTTCAAATCTTCGCGACCTTCCTTGGCTGCCGATCCTGCGCGGGCGTCTCCTTTGCAAATCGGCAGTTGTGAGCAGCCCGTGGCAAGGGAACGTCGCAGTGCCGACCGAAGCACCTACCAAGTCGCGGCCCTTCAGACCCACGAAGCACGGCTATACGTGGCCGCTATTGCAGGGCGGAATTTGCACACGGGATCATTTCTCCTCCTGGGCGACAGGCAGTAGAGAACCGGAGATAGCCGAAATGATCGTTCTGACGGTTAGCCACAGGATAAGCAGGTTGACGCCAACAAAAACCGGCAGAGCAAGGACCGTCGCAACATTCGTGTCGCCTCGAACAGCCAGCTTTTCAATTGACGTTGCCAATGCTGTGGCCCCGAAGCTGACACTCCAAAGTCCGGCGGAGAAGCGTCGTAGGATCCGTGAGAGAATGGCGCCAACGACAATTGCTTGCAGAAGCGCGTAACCCACGAGGGAGTGGACGAACACGTCTCCAGCGGTACCCGACAAATCAGCGTAGGCCAGTGAGCACACCGCCGGCGGCGCCAGTTGGACACCCATCGTCGATCGGATCTGGCTGGCTAGCGGCTCACCAAAATAGAGCCGGCCAAACAATAGCGATTCGGTCGCCAGCCATGAGAAGAGTCCCGCCCCTAACGCCAGCTCGGCCCAGTCAAACCAGCCAAATGTCGACAAGCCAATACTCAGGACAAAAGAGGCCGCGGCAACCGGCAAGTATAGGGCAGGGGTCGCGTCGGACATCGAAATCGTCCCCCGCCAGATCATTTGGGTCCGCCAGATGCCGTAGCTTGCTGCGAGCACACCTCCCGTAGAAAGCAGCACGACTGCCCCAATCTTGCTGTAGGGCAACATGCTCACTGCAGTGAGCATCATGCCGACGCCCGCCAGACCAGGGAAGCAATTCTGAACGGGATTGGCGAGCTCTGCTCGCAGCGCCATTGGAGCCAGCGACAACTTCAGAATGTAGAGCGTCAGAAGGACTGCCCACAGACACGCCGCAAGCAACACCAATGCCACAACAATCCCCTCCGGAGCCGCCCAGAGCTGATGCGCTAACTGCCACGAACCAGCGAAGGAACTTGTCCCCAGGCCGATCGCAAAGAACGAAGCGGGAAACCGCGCTATCAGAGATTTTTCCATGGGCGGAGGGATCATCCCCTCGTGCGCGGATGCCACCGCTTCGTCCAACGCCAACCCACTCAGTGGTGTAATGCCTTCAGATATGGACGGCTTTTCCATTGTTGCTCCTCACGGTTTCCGGCTCGTGGTGATAGGGGATTGTCACAGCACACCCGGTGCCCGGCCGCAGTCGCGATTGGACCGCTCGCAGTGCTTCGTCAGCTTGTTGCGGGCAATCGCAATGTCACGGTTGTGCCCATCCCGAGTACGCTCTCGATATGGACGCTTCCTCCGGACTCTTCGGCGAAACGTTTCACCATCGGCAGGCCGACACCGCCAAAGCCACCGCCCTTTGTCGTGAAGAAGGGATCAAATGCCCGGACCACTGTCTCGCCGGTCATTCCAATTCCGCTGTCCCGAATGCGAATGGCGACCTGACGAAGGCTTTCCGGGGCAAAGGCGTCGATTGAGATCAAACCGCCGTCAGGCATTGCGTCACGAGCGTTGAACACAAGGTTCAGGACCGCGTTCTGCAAGCCTGCCCGATCGCACCTTACCAAAGGGAGGTTGGAATCTACCCGAAACTCAAAACGAACATTTTCATATCGAGCACTTCGGACAAGAGATTCGATCTCGACCAGGCACACGCTTATGTTCGCATGCTCGACATTGCCCTGAATCTCCCGGGCCGTCTTGATCGTCTGCCTGACAAGGCCGCCCGCTCGATCCAACGCGGTTCTGGCACCGGCAATTACAATATCAATTCCCGGAACCGCTGAGATGCTGGGCTCGCGAGCCAGATGGTTCAACGCAGAGGAAGCCACCTGGATGAGATTGCCGAGGTCATGGACCACCCCCGCCGTGGATAACTGCGAACGCACGCGACCCCCAGGAACGACGCCTGGGCTGAGAGACACGTCATCATCCATCTCTGGTCCTGACATTCCATTCCTCCGTTTGCCCGGTCGACAGTTCTTGCGTCAGTCCCAGCCACACAGCGCCACTTGTGCTGCAATCCAGCAATGAATCTGACGCCAGAAACGGCTCTTGCTTGGCCCCGCTTCAAAGAACTCCTGCGTACAGACCCGCCCCGATCGCGACGCAGAGCGCGCCGCTCGCGCGACTGAGGGGAACTGACGCAGAGCGCTGCAAGGCGAGCGCCAATCCGATTCCGATTGCTTGCAAGACCGCGGTGGCAGACGCAAATCCCGCAACGAATTCAACCCCATTCACGGTCTCAGGCAACTCAGTTCCATGGGCGTGACCATGCAGCAGCGCAAAAAGAGCAATGATGGCAGCTCCGATCCATACCGGCGGATTTACCGCCGACGCCACCATGAGCCCCAGGATGATCACCGAAGCCAGGATGCCGGGCTCCACCAACGGCACAGTGATGTGCGCCAGGCCAAGAGCGCCGCCAATCAGCATCACCACAAGGAAGGTCAACGGCCACACCCAGAGCGCACGGTTTCCCTTGGCGGCGGCCCACATCCCGACGGCCACCATGGCCGTGATGTGATCGAGGCCCGTGAGGGGATGACCCAACCCTGCGTTAAAGGAAACGACGGAATCAACGCCGGGGTGGGCAAAGGTTGGCGTTGCCAAGGCGAGGGTTACAGTTATCAAAATCAGGATCAATCGCATGTCTGTCTCCTCAGTGAAGCACACGAGCGGCGTTCGGCCGGGTAGTGGACCGAACAACACCCAGGGAACATCTCCAACCCTCAAAGGTGCGGGTTGTGCGGCGACCCCAGGTACGGGAACTCGGCAAGCAGGTCGCGGTGCGGCCCCACTCCATCCCCCGGAACCCCGCCGTTCGTGAAAATGGCCATAAAGAAATCCGCGGCATCGTCAGTCAGGCTTCTGCCGTTTTCCGGGAATGACGCAGGTCGTGACGGGTCGTAAACGAGAATGTCGGGAAGCAGTGTTCTTGCCACGCGCTCTGCTTCAGCAGGCCGGTATCCTCCCGAGTGCTCAAGGGTGTGCGCGAACGTCTTGATGAACTGGTTGTCGTCTGCCGGCTCGGCAGAGAGATAGTCCTCTCTCTGCTCGCCGGGGAGGAACACTGCCTGCTGGGGTCGAGCACCACGTTCAACCTGTATCCAACGGTCGCCCTGTCTGTCCAAGATGCGAGCCCATAGACCGATGGGCTTTGAGCCCAACGCGGAATTGGCTACTTCCAGCACGATGCTGCAGATATCCTTGTCGGCAAAGAAATCAGCACCCGTGAATTGCAAATCCGCGACGGCGCCGAGAGTATCGAAGAAAAACGGCTCGCTTCGCCAACCCGCGAAGAAACGGTAATCGCCTGCTTCCGTTACCTGGGCGTCGCTTCCTCTCGAGACTGGTGCGGCCGTGACGACGACCTCCCCGCCGTCGTCGGCCCCAGCTGCTAAGGCGCCTTCCACACGACTCACAGAGGCGATCTGCCTTCCTTCCGACAAGGACACAAAATTCACTCGATACGCGACATCGGCGACTGCATCGCCGTTTGTGTCGATCTTCAGCTCGTACACCGCGTCGGGGGCGAATGGCTCTACGGTTGTGGAATGTGGATCAATCACCGTCGAGGATGGATGCACATTCATGATGAGGATCGACTTGCTCGCGTCTCCCGGTTTGGGGAAGGCATAAATGTCAGTGAGGTCCAAACGTGCATCTCCACGAGGAAAGCCAAAGTCAGGGCCTGAATAGTGATGAGACATTATCATGTTCTCCGAATTTTGAACCAAAGCGGAAGCCGAAAGATACATTTATCCCTGACACGAGATTACCATCTGCAAAATCGTGACCACGACAACACCCATCCGTCACTTCAGCAGAACAAACTGTGGCAGCGCCACGAGCCAGAATATATTGGACGATGGTATCTCCAATACTTTGGTCTCGGTCGCATCGGCGGGCCCGCGATGGTACTTTTGGTGGTAACCCTGAAGGCATCCTCGGTGAAATGTTGGCGAGCGGTGCAGCCCGCGACGCTGACGAAGAAGAGGGAACATGGCTCGCTTGCTATCGGTCAATGTGGGATTGCCGCGCGGCATTCCATGGCAAGGCAAGATCGTCGACACCGCCGTTTGGAAAGCGCCAGTCGAGGGCCCCTGCCAGGTGCGTCGGCTCAACATCGATGGCGACGGGCAAGGAGATATCGCGGGGCACGGTGGCGAACAACGCGCCGTGCTGGTTTATCAAATAGACTCTTATCGGTTCTGGCAAAGCGAGCTAGGTCGAAACGACTTCGTTTACGGGCAATTTGGCGAGAATTTCACGGTCGATGGCTTGCCGGATCGTGAGGTTTGCATTGGCGATCGCTACCGCATCGGCAGCGCGCTGTTGGAAGTGACGCAGCCGCGCGTCACCTGTTACCGTGTTGGCATCCGGATGAATGAGCCGCGTATGGCCGCGCTGCTGGTCGCGCACGGCAGGCCTGGCTTTTACCTGCGCGTACTGGAAGAAGGCCAGGTTCAGGCGGGAGATGAAATCACTCGGGTGGAAATCGGCCCAGAGGCGATGACGGTCTCCGAGGTGGACGCGCTGCTTTACACGCCCAGCCATCCGCGGAGCCAGCTTGAGCGCGCACTGCGCATTCCCGCGCTGAGTCCTGGTTGGCAAGGATCCTTCCGAGCACTTCTCGCACAAGGGGAGAAGGGAACCACGACGGGAAATGCCGGTCTGGACCCTGTCTCCGGACGGCCACCAGCATGGCCGGGGTTCCGGCCGCTGAAGGTGGCTCGCAAGGTCCATGAAAGCGGGACTGTGGTTTCATTGATCCTCGAGCCTACGGATGACTCACATCTGTACGCCGCCATCCCCGGCCAATTCGTCGTGCTGCGCCTCGCGGTTTCGGCCGACGGGCCGGCTGTTATGCGCAGTTACTCTTTGTCGAGTGCGCCCGGGGATCGGTGCTATCGGGTAAGCGTAAAGCGGGAACCGCATGGCGAGGCGAGCACGTTTATAGACGAGAGCGTCCAGGTTGGAGATTTCCTGGACGTGAGCGCGCCACGGGGCAATTTCATTCTCGGGGACGAGGATCGCCCGATAGTGCTGCTGAGCGCCGGAGTGGGCGTTACGCCCATGATGTCGATGCTTCACGCATTGGCAGCCCGAGCGTCGACGCAAGAAGTTTGGTGGTTCCATGGGGCCCATTGCGGTCGCGAGCATCCTTTCGCCGAAGAGGCCCGAAACCTGCTTGAGGCCTTGACGCGCAGCCATTCCCACATACGCTACAGTTCGCCCGATCGCGAGGACAGGTTAGGTGTCGATTTCGACGCTATCGGACGCTTGGATGTGCGCGCACTCCAAGATCTGGGTGTGCCGCCAGATGCCGACTTCTACATCTGCGGACCATCGGTGTTCATGAGTGGCATGACTGCCGGTCTTGCCACACGCGCCGTCGCCCCTGCAAGAATCCATACCGAAGTGTTTGGCCCAGGTCCTTCGACGACGCCCGGGATAGCCAGCGATCCATCGCGATCGCCGCATCCGCTGGTTGAAGCTCCCAACGCGGGCCCCCGTGTTTCTTTTGCCCGGAGTGGCTTGAGCGTCCGCTGGGGATCACGGTTTCAGAGCTTACTTGAACTTGCCGAAGCCTGCGACGTGCCCACGCGATGGTCATGCCGAACTGGCGTCTGCCATACTTGCGAGACGGGACTCGTCACTGGGACCGTCACCTATAGCCCCGAGCCAATCGACCCGCCGGCGACGGCCAATGCGCTGATTTGCTGTTCGCAGCCCGATGGGGACGTCGTTCTCGACCTTTGATTTGCCCCGGGGAATTTCGACACCGGAGCTATCGCTCGCAGGATTGGAAATCTCCGCGCGTGGCCACTATGTCGGCAGCGGGCCACCGGTTTGTTCCGCCACCATGAACTGCGCGTAGCAGTCGGGCCAGTTGTCGTCACGCTGGCCGCCAGTCCGCCTTTCATGCTCGACATGTGCCGAAGCCGCCCGCCGCAACGCAGCGGCAAGCTCCGAAAACTCGAGAATGTCGTGTCCTGCGCGTCCTCGCGACCAGGCAATCGGTGCGTGATCTCCTGCAACAGCCACCATTGCCATCGGGATCAGCGAATGTGGCAAAAGACGAATAGCTGCGCGCCTCTGGATCTCGGCCGCCGATAGGTGGCTGGCCTGGGCCGGCCCGATGATACACCTCGCTAGCGTCGACCCCACGCGCCACGAGTTCAGCGCGTGCCGCTTCGATGTCGGGGACGACAAGGTAAATTACCTTCGCGGACCCAGGCTCGGCCGAAGTCAGGCCCTTGCCGAAGTGCACGCAGCACGCTGAGCCCGGAGGGGTGAATTGAACAACGCGGAACGCATTGCCGACGACAAAGTCCGCATCGAGCCTCCAGCCCAGACGACTGTAGAAACTCTTGGAGCGATCGACGTCGGAGACACCGATGACGATGGCTTCCAGCTTCATCTCGATGGTGGCCCTTTTCGCAATTTCAGTCGCAGTTGCAACGCTCATTGCATCATTACTCACGTCAATCTCCTCGGGTTGGGCCTTCGGACACTTTGGACGTGCGAAAACGAAGACCGGTCAACTGCATCAATCGAGCCATGGCGTCGCCGAACGCCATCCTCCGGCCGTCATACCCGCCTAGCCTGGCGGACTGAGCCAACGCCGGTTCGATACGCTGGTCGCGCTCCCATGCTTGCGCCGTGCCTGGAAGCGCACCGACGATTCCGACACGTGCAGTCGCGGCAACCAGCTGGCGCTCCGAGGGAGTCAGCAATCTCGTTCCTGCCACCTCGGGCTCTATCGTTAGGCTCGCTTGAGACACCATCCGACCCCAATGGAGATAAATCCATTGCACGTTGGTATAGGCAACCGCCGGCGACGCCGATTACAGTCGAATCTCGGCAACTCCTGGCGAAGAGGCGCCTTGGACATTAGGGACTCCAAAGGCCGGTACCCGCACCAATCTGGGCATTTGTCCGGCAGCCCATTCCAAAGTATCGGCGATACCATCGAACAATGGTGAACTCGCAGAAACGTTGATACTTCACACCATCTGGACTTGCTCCAGTGAATCCATGGTTGGGTAAACATTGTGGCTACCGATATTGCTGGTAACGCATATCAACAAAGGGAAGGAGTTTATCATGAATATCAGAGGTGTGTGCTTGGGAGCGGCGTTTTCTCTTTCGGCGTCCAGCGGGATTGCTGCTGCGGGGGCTCTTGACGTCATTGACCCAATCAACCAGCTGCAGCCCCTTCATACCGGTTCGATCAGGGAAACGGGACACACAAGTCCCATCATGAGATCGCGGTTCAGGGCGGCGCTGGCCACTCTCCCGAACACGAAGCGCGAGGCGATGATGAGGGAATGCCAGGACGCTGGAATGACGAAGCCCTATGCGGAGTTCTGCGCCGACTTGAATGCGCTTGCCGGCTCGTGATCTTCCAAGCCAGGGCGCGATCCCTGTTCGAGCCGAACGATGGCGGGCCGAGTGCCCGCCATTTGTTTGCGTAGAGAGTTCCATCCAGTGACATTAGGGATGGGACTGTTTACCTCTGCGTCAGCTGGGTAAACGGGGGCAACTGATCCACGTGGCGTTTGAACACTTCCCCATGCGGTAATCGTCCCATGTGAAGCGTGATCTGGCGCAGACAGTTTGGCTATTGAGCACCGCTGAGCCGCGCAGCCATGTTCACCAGGTCCGCGAGCGAGCGAGCTCTCATCTTACGCATGGCCTGACCGCGGTGTGCTTTCACGGTTATTTCGCTGATGCCCAACTCAAACCCGACCTGCTTGTTCAACAGACCGGAGACGACCAGTGCCATGACCTCCTGTTCGCGACGGCTGAGCGACGCGTGCCGATCCCTGAGCTCGTGCAATTCCGAACCAAGAGCGAGTGAGGTCTTGCTCCATTCCAGCGCTGACTCAACCGCCGCCAGGAGCTCTTCGTCACTAAATGGTTTTGTTAGAAATTCCACCGCACCGGCCTTCATTGCCTTAACGCTCATTGGCACGTCGGCATAGCCTGTGACAAAGATGATCGGCATGTCGGTGCGACCGACAGACAAAAGCTTTTGCAGGTCAAGCCCGCTGAGATTGGGGAGATTGATGTCAAGAATCAAACAGTTTGGAACCAGCGCCGGGGGGCAGTTGAGAAATTGCTCCGCCGAGGCGAACGTCTCCGGCCGCCAGCCTGCGGAGCCGATCAGCGACTCAAGAGATTCACGTACCGAGATGTCGTCGTCAACGACGAACACGACAGGCGTTCCTTGTGACATGGATGCCGACTTTGCCCCAACGCCCAGTTCAGTCGCCAAATTCGGATGCATCGCAGAGTATCCTTCTCGCACATCGTTAACAACCACCGCGTTCAAGGTGCACGTAGTGCCGAGCTAAGCGCCGCCTGAAGGGCTCGGTCACTGAAAGGCTTGAACAGACACTCAACCGCACCCTGCTCCATCAGATGCGGCCGGACCGTGCTATCCTTCCACGCTGTTATGTACACAATCGGAATTAGCTGTCCGCGACGCGCCAGCTCAAGTTGCAGTTCAGGCCCCGTCATTTCGGGCATCGCTACGTCAAGAATCAGGCACCTGGTCTCATCAACGCTATCCGATATGAGAAACTCATTTGCTGAAGAGAACGTCTTCACGCTGAAACCGAATTCCTTGAGCAAATCTGGCAAAGATTCGCGCACGGACCGGTCATCGTCGACCACAGAAATTAGTACATGCGCAGTCTTCATCTAACCCCCACTGATTTTTTATCATTATGGGCCACATCCATATCTTGCATCAGCAGGGCCGCGGAAAACTCGGGCACGGAAAAAGAAAACGTAACCCCTGGCCCATCATTTGCGGCTGCCCACAGGCGCCCACAGTGACTGTCGATAATGGATCGACTGATGGACAATCCTATTCCCATGCCGTCACTCTTGGTGGTGTAGAAAGCTTCGAAGAGACGGTGGGAGCCGTCTGGACCGAATCCAGTGCCCGTGTCCTGTACCGACAGCCGCACATGACCGTTCGCCTCCGGCTCGGTCCTGATCATGACCTGCCTGGGACGATCTTCGATCTCGCTCATGGCGTCGGCCGCGTTGCGCAACAAGTTCATGATCACCTGCTGGAGTTGGACTCGATCCCCCGTGACATGCGGTAGCCCTTCGGCCAGTTGGGATTGCAGAACCACGCGACTGTCACGAATGTCTCCTGACGACAGTGCCAGCACCTCGCGCACGGCCTCATTCAGATCCACAGCCTCTATTATCGGAGCCCTCTTGCTAAAAAGCGCGCGCAGCCGAGCGATTACATCCGCCGCCAGGTTGCCGTCGCGTATCGTACGACGCGCCGTCTCGAGCGCGCCGTCGATATTCGGCGGATTGGCGGCCAGCATGCGCAGGCACGTGCTAGCGTTGGTGACAATGCCGGATAGCGGCTGATTGACTTCGTGCGCGATTGACGCCGTCAAGGTTCCAAGGCTTGAAACCTTCGATACGTGTGCAAGTTCAGTCCGGGCCTTCCCAAGCGCCTCCTCTGCGCGTCTGTACTCTGTCACGTCTTGAACCGCGGCGAGGCACTCCAGCCGATCGTCTTGGCGACGCACGACGCGGCCGAAGGTGCGCAGGAATTTAACACTATGGTCCGGCATTCGTATTCGGATCTCATAGCCCAGATTACCCTCACCGGCGCGAACCCGTGCCATGTGCGTTGATAGGGATGGAATGTCGTCCGGATGGATTCGGTCGAGAATTTGGTTCATCGTCACTGGATGCGCAGGGTCAAACTCGAAAATGCGATAGAGCTCCTCGGAAAACGCGATTTCATCCGTATCCACACGCCATGAAAACGCTCCGGTCGAACTCAGACGCTGAGCTTCGGAAAGCAATGTTTCGGTCCGCCTGAGTGCGGCCTCGGTCAGCGAGCGCTCGATGGCGATGCTGGCTATCTGCGTGGCATGCGCAATAAGATTTTGCTGGTGTGGTGATGGCGACGAGGGCTTTCGCTGAATGATGCAGAAGGTGGCCAGCACTCGCCCTTCCTTGGAACAAACCGGGGTGCTCCAGACCGACCTATATCCGTGTCGCAGCACATGGGACCTAACTGGCGAGTTATACCAGCGAGGATCCCGCTCAATGTCCTCGGTGACGACCTGTACTTTCTCAACGGCCGCTATGCCGCATGGCAGCAAATCACCGCTCAGAGGCGTACCCGCGATCGGATCGCTGTAGGCTGAAGGCAGGGAAGGAGCCACGGCGTAGGCAATTGTCAGGCTATCCTGATCGAACATGTGAACATCACAGAAGCAGTCAGGGGCAGCCTCTTCGACGAATGTGCACAAGGCGCTTAGAACATCACGCAGTGAACTGCCCGACGCGATCATCTCGAGCAGTCGCTTTTCACCCGCCAGAAAGGCTTCTGCCTGTTTGCGACCATCAATATCGTGGCTCACACCATACCAGCGCATCACTTTGCCGGCGTCGTCCCGGATCGGTATGCGACGCGCCATGTGCCAGCGATACGTACCGTCGGCCGCCTGCACTCGGTACTCTAGCTCGAACGGTTCTCCGGTCGCGATACATTCGAGCCATTTGTTCTCTTCAGCTTCGACGTCCTCTGGATGGATTCTATTTCTCCAACCACCATTTGCGATGTCTTCGGAAGAAAGCCCGGTGAAAACGCGTCCTCGCTTGTTGCTGGAAATTTGTGAGCCATCGGCGCGGAAAGCTCCAACCAGCGCCGGGATACCGTCGATCATCCTTTGAAGCTCGCGCTCAGCATCGATGACCTTCTCCTCGGCGCGCTTGCGTTCGTCGATGTCGGTATTGGCACCGTACCACTTGATAATCTTGCCGTATTCGTCTCTCGACGGGTTGGCGCGGATCAGAAACCAGCGAAAGGTTCCGTCAGATCGACGCACTCGTGCTTCGGCTTCGCCTGGTACACCCGCGATCATCAACGCCTGCCATTTGGCGGTCAGTTCATCCAGGTCATCGGGATGCATTATGGCGGTCCATCCCCAGCCCTGTGACTGCTCGGCAGACAGACCGGCGTAGTCAAGGTAATGCTGGCTGAAAAACTCGACATAGCCATCGGGGCGGGTCAACCAAGCGAAGGCCGGAATGGTGTCGACAATCAGCTGGAGATCGTGCCGGCTCGTCGCAAGAGCTTCCTTGCTTTCTCGCAGGGCTTCTTCTGTCCGCCGGCGTTCTTCAATTTCCAGCATCAGAGTTCTATTCGCGGCGACGAGTTCGCTCGTTCGCTCTGTAACCCGCTGGTCGAGCTCTTTGGCGAGGCGGTTCTGATCTCTTGCCTGCCGTGCCCCCTGGAGCGCAATGCTCGCCTGGTTGGCAGCAACACTCAAAAGCAGTTGATCGGACTGGCTGGGAAAATCGGCCCTGGCTGAACCCACAACCAGGACTCCAGCTTCCCCCTCAAGCCCCAGTCGCGCCACCGCCAGAAAAACACCACCCGCTCCGACATCCATTCTGGCGCTGGACGACCAATTCGATTCCGTCTCTCCAAGCAGATGATCGAGGGCTTTGCCTATCTCGCTCATCTCCAATGCACAGGCCTGGCCGACCCGAACGATTTCATTCGGGCATGCGCCATCTCTGTCGAACAGCCGTGCATAAACGAAATCAACGGGCAACATGGCGCTTAGCACGTCAAGCAATGTGCTTGCGATGTGAACAGGATCCTCACCTACCCAGATCGCAGGGAGAGCTAGCAGGCTTACCAAGTCGTTCATCGAGCGCTTAAGCCGTTGATTTTCCTCCCAGGAGGTCTCCACCGGCGGCTCCATGCTAAAGGTCCATTTCTGGCTGAAGCAGCTGTCCGGCTCTGCGTTGGCGCAGTTCCTGAAGGAAATTTTCCGGCGGTACAAAGAATGGATTGTGCTGCAGTATGCCGCCTATGACGATCATGGGATGCGTCCGCATGATATCGACGACCGTGTTGCCGCCGAACTTCGCAAGATCGTACACACAGATGAACCGCGTCCTCGTGACGCGACCATCCTCGTTCATCCGCGCTTCGAACTCTACCAGATCGTCAATGTGCGATCTGACCTCACAAGCCCAGTCCATATGGCAGACAATGCGACTAAGTGGAAAATCGCCTCTGACGTTGCCGCTCGCCAGCTGTTCGAAGATCTCCAACATTCGATCCTGATCGAAACGACCGTCCCGAATGTAGGCTTCGGTATTGGTGCGAAATTCAAGCTGGCCGCTTTGTTCCGCCGCCGTTGTATCGACGCCCGCCGCTGCCAGGCGATGCAAATGCTTGCAGCGCTCGCCCGGATTGACGACGTGGATGACTTTGTCACCGCGCTCGAAGCCATCCCTCATGAAGGGAAGCAACACCCGAGACGCCTCGTCGTCGCCGTTAAAGAATGCGCAGGCGTGCCGCATTTCGCCAAGTTCGGACCCCGCGAAGGGAATGGCTGGCGTCTTCTTATGCATGTTTGCCTCACGGGACGCAGCTCCGCCCCATCCCACCATGCACGCGGCCAATACCAAGGTCCATTATGCGTTGGTGTCGGTTTGATGAGGGACATCCGGTTGCGACGGTGTCTCCAGCCGTAGCGGTCGGAACCCGCACCGGGGTACTGATTGTTCCATGGTGTCGCCGATACCTTGGAATAATGGATTTTGATTGTTCTTCCGCTCTTGTTGGCCCTGGGTCTCACGTTAGCGAAGGTTCTCGAAATGCGCTCAGACATTGTTCCAGGGTCCAATTTCCCGGATTACGAGTTACCGGATCACACGGCCGTACGGCGAAAGCTTTCCGATCTGCAGGGAGAAGACCCAATGGTGGTGGTTCTCGGCAGAGGCGGGTTTTGTCCTCGGGACCGTCGGCAGACCGAAGGGCTCGTACGGCTCTATGGTGAAATGGAAGTCGGATATTGCAGGCTCGTGACCATCACGGCGGACAATCTTCTGGAAACGAACGAGTATCGATTGGGGGCTGGCGCCCATTGGCCTTTTCTTTCCGACCCGCGGCGCATCATCCAAAAGGACCTTGATATCGCGGAGTACACGGACCCCCTGCACAATCCTATGATTCCTCACGTGGTCGTCTTGGAGCCTGGCCTGGTCGTCTACAAGATCTACAATGGCTACTGGTTCTTCGGTCGACCCACATTGGAAGAGCTCCGCCAGGACATGCGCGCGGTGACTATGAAATCTCGGATGGATTGGGATATTTCGAAACCCGAACTCAGGTCGGCGTGGCAAATGGGCCAAAGGGAGCTTTTCTATCCCTACCAGAAGCCAAGTTCAAACATTGCGGCAGAGCATTGAATTGCGTTGAAGGCGAGGCAGCGCGCTTTGGCATGGGCTCGGTCGGCCGACGGTCCTCCGGCCTTCGCCGGGCAGCGGCTGGTACATGCGGGACGAAGCCGCCACCCTATGGAGGTCGCGCCCACCCGCCGCGGTAGGAGATCGGAAATCGAACTACCGCTATGATGCGGTAGCTGATTGGCGGGCCCGGATCACGTTGCGCTCACGTCGGTGATGGCCCCGAGCAAAGGCCTCCGGCGCTTCCTGAGGCAGGTTGTGACCGATGCCGCCACTGATCAGCCGGTGCTCATATTTGCCCCGAGAACATCCGCGCGTAGGCGCTGGCTTCCGGGTGCGGCGCACCGTTGGCGTAGCCTTCGAGCGTGATTGTCGACGCGGCGATCACAGGCGCCTGCGCGAGCCGCTGCTCCAGCGCGTCGCATCGTGTTTCGCCGTTCGAAATGACCTGTTCCAATTGGGTGCAGGCCCGATTGCCGCTCTCTGCGATCTCAGGGCTACGTCGGGGTCGGCATTTGCCGAATGCGAAGGTCTGACCATAGCTGACTTCCGCCCGGACCAGAGCAGGAACTTTTGCGCCGCTCTCCAGTCGCCAATCTTGATGCTCACATTCGGGAAAGTGGCCGTTTAGCTGTGTCGGTGGACGATTACGTTCAGAATATTGTGGCTGTTGGCCGCAGACGGCTCGCCATAAACGCATGTCTTAATTTCCAAACGTCATTTTTGGCAAAGCCGATGTAGGCATACGGCCCATTCCAGCGCGAAGTGTCGCGTCCAATTAGCAGGCAACGGTCACGCCCGCTGGTTTCGAGTGCCATTGCGCAGAGCTGTGCGCTCGCCACGGCGGGGTCAGTTCAGGCGGGTAGACATGGAACAGAATGACCGTTCCGCGGTTGGCCGGCAGCGTTACGGTGATGGTCGCCGTCCGGTCGCTCTCGTACGTCGGCGAATAGTCGCATTACGGTGCTGGTCAAGCGCTCTGACGATTTCAGCCTGTTTCTCGGGATCGAACACCCGTAGCACATCAACCATTCAGTCTCACTGGACGGCCCAAGGGAATGGCCGCAGCGTGTTGAAATCCCGGAAACTTCGGCAAACCGATACCAAGGTATAATGCGCGCCAAAGATCGAGTGGCGCATTCTGGGATCGAGGAGATTTTCGATGCTGACAGCAGACGGGCCGATTGCGCCGACCGACCCGCGCATTGCCGAGGAGATCGAACGACGCGTCGCAGAGCGGACGGCCGAGCTCTCCGCCATCAGTGAGGATTTGCGGCGCCAGCTTTCCGAGCGGCACCGTGACCACGAAAATCCGCACCTCCGGGAAATCTTGCTGAAATCCTTCATCGACGGCATTGGGGCACCGGTCACGCTATGCGCGCCAACCGGCGAAATGGTGGCGGTCAACCGGTTCGGCCAGGAATACCACCGCAAATCCGTCGAAGAGATCATGGACTGGACCTCGGGCGAAATGATATTCGCCGCTGATTTGCCGCGTGTGAAAGCGGCATGGCAGCGATCGATCGAGACCGGCGAGCCCTATGATGTCGAGGTCCGTGCCCGCCGGGCCCACGGACCCTATCGCTGGATGCGTCTCCATGGATTTCCGGTTCGCGATTCCGATGGCAGCATCCTGCGGTGGTGCGTGCTGCATCTGGATATTCATGACAGCAAGTCGGCCGAAGAAGCTCTCGCGGCCAGCGAGCGCAATCTCAAACTGACCATCAACACGATGCCGGCGATGGCCTGGACCGCCGATACGAGCGGGAATGTCGAGTTCTTCAACGACAATTTCCTGGATTATGTCGGCCTGCCGCTCGACCGCATGCTCGACGACAGCTGGAAGCAGGCCGTACACCCCGACGATGTCGATGATCTGCTTGAGACTTGGAAAGTCGTCATGGCCGCCGGCCGGACCGGCGAGACCGAGGCGCGACTGCGGCGCTTCGACGGCACCTATCGCTGGTTCCTGATGCGGGTCAGCCCCCTGCGCGATGAATCCGGAAAGGTCGTGCGGTGGTACGGCATCAACACCGACGTCGATGCTTGGCGGCAGACTGAACGGCAGCGGCAGCAGGCGGAGGATTCCCTGCGCGCCAGCGAATTGATGCTGCGATCGATGCTGGACAGCATCGCTGCGCCGATCGGCTTCTTCAATTCCGACGGCGAGCTGGAGGCGGTCAATCATCTGGTCGGCGATTATTTCGGCAAGAGCTTCGAGGAGGTCTCCCAGTGGGAGAACATCGTGCATCCGGATGATCTGGTCGCCTCGCAGGCCGCCTGGCAGCGGGCGATTGAGACCGGCGCGGCCTATGAGCACGAGGCCCGCATCCGCCGCGCGGACGGCGAGTATCGTTGGAATGATCATCGCGGCTATCCGATGCGGGACGCCGAAGGCCGCATCGTGCGCTGGTGCGTACTGCAGATCGACATTCACGACCGGAAGCAGGCCGAGGCCCGTCTGGCCGCAAGCGAACGGAATCTCGATCAGATCATCAGCGGGATTCCCGGTTTGGCATGGACCGCTCTTCCCGATGGCCATGCAGACTTCTTGAATCAGCATTATCTCGACTATGTCGGACTTTCACTTGAACAGGCGCGGGGCGTCGGCTGGATGGTGGCCCTTCACCCGGACGATCTGGAGCATTTGATCGCCGATTGGCGCGCCATGATGTCGGAGCGTCGTGGCGGAGAGTCCGAGGCGCGAATCCGCCGATATGATGGGGAATATCGGTGCTTCCTGTTTCGCGCCAGCCCGGTGCTGGATGATGCAGGCAACGTCGTACGCTGGTTCGGTGTTAATACAGACATCGAAGACCTGAAGCGCGCCGAAGCGGCCATGCGGGCGAGCGAGCTCAATCTGCGACAATTGACAGAAACCATTCCCCAGATGCTCTGGAGTGCTACGGCGGATGGCTCGATAGACTACTGCAACAAGCGGCTGCTGGAGTTCACCGGCTTCACCCCCGAAGAAGCGATGGGTACCGGCTGGGCGAAGATGCTGCACCCGGACGACGTCGAGCCAACGGTGAGGGCTTGGCTGCACTGCATCGCAACCGGTGATCCCTATCGGGTCGAGGTGCGGACGCTGCGGGCGTCGGATCAGACCTATCGATGGCTATTGACCAGTGCGCTGCCGCTGCGCGACACAGACGGCCGCATCCTCAAATGGCATGGTGCCTGCGCGGACATGCACGACTGGAAACAGGCCCAAGACGAGCTTCGTGATGCCCAGGCCGAGCTCGCGCATATGACGCGGGTAATGACCATGGGCCATCTCACCGCTTCGATCGCCCATGAACTCAATCAGCCGTTGGCCGGCATCATCACCAATGCCAGCACGTGCTTGCGCATGCTGGCAGCCGATCCACCCAACGTGACAGGTGCGCGAGAGACCGCACGACGAACCATACGAGACGGCAACCGGGCTGCGGATGTGATCGCCAGGCTGCGGTCGCTCTTCAGCAAGAAGGACCCGGTCATCGAAGCGGTGGATGTGAACACGGCCACGCAAGAGGTTATAGCGCTGACGTTGACTGAGTTGAAGAAGGCCAACGTGAGCTTGCGCGTGCAACTGGCCGAGGCGCTCCCATCTGTGGAGGGAGACCGTGTCCAGCTTCAGCAGGTGATCATGAACCTGATCTTGAATGCCATGCAGGCCATGGACGGTATCGCCGACCGGTCCAAGGAGCTGGTCGTGGCGACGGAGCGCGACGGTTGCGACGCCGTGCGCGTCGTCATCCAGGATGCAGGCGTGGGTTTCGAGGCCGCAATCGCCGAGAAGCTCTTCCATCCGTTCTATACGACCAAGAGGCACGGCATGGGGATCGGTCTCTCAGTCAGCCGGTCGATTGTCGAGAACCACCAGGGCCGGCTCTGGGCCGAGCGGAATGACGGTCCCGGCGCTACGTTTATTGTCTCAATCCCGTCCGGGGATGCTGGCGACGGTGCGGAGGTGAACGCATGACGCAACGCCGGAGGTTCATCGCTGTGATCGATGACGACGAATCGGTACGCGAGTCGGTTCCGGACCTGCTGCGCGAGTTCGGCTACGAGGCGGGCGGATTTTCGTCGGCTGAAGAGTTTCTAGCATCGGATAAGCTCAGGCAGGCTGAGTGTCTGGTGCTCGATATCGCGATGCCGGGAATGTCCGGGCTTGATCTCCAGCGCGAACTGAGCCGGCGGCAGCTGCAGATTCCGATCGTTTTCATCACAGCGCATGGCGACGGGGCGGTACGGCTCCGACTTCATGAGCGCGGCGCTGTCGATTGTCTGCTGAAACCGTTCAGCGATACGGCCCTGATGGAGGCGCTGCAGGGCGTGCTTCGATCGAAGTGATTCGCCTGTCTTGTGTCTGCAAGGAAAGGGAGGCTTAAAATGCATGGGCGCGTGGAGGTCAACGTGCCGGGTGCAACGGCGGTGGACGGCCATGCCGGATGCTACTCCGACAGTCAATATGGTGGATGATGACATCTCCGTCCGCGAAGCACTGGAGGGGCTAAGAGGGTTGGCGGCCGACCGCCTTCAACCCTCATGTCGGCGGTTTCACCGCTTGGCTGATAAATTTTTAGGTTATCGGGCCCGTCTGAATATCTGCCTGGCCGGGTCGGCTGAGAATCGCGAATTCATCGGTCCACAGATCAAGGTCATAGCGCTCGACGGCCGGATCGCTGCCGAGGTGGGGGCGGCGCACCGCCCCAACGACAGGAGCTTCTTGCGCAGCGTCTCTTCATGAGTTGCGCGGTTGCCCAGAAAGCGAGGCGGGGAGCTCAGGCAGCGCCGAGGCCCGTGTCGTGGGCATGCTGCACGATCCGCGATTGCGGTCGGGATGAGCCATCGCCATGCGGAAGCCCACCGGACCGCCGTAATCCTGCATGAACAGGCTGTAACGGGGAGAGTGCCAGAACCTCGGTGAAGCGGGTAATGACCTCAGCTAGGTGGTCGAAAGTGTGGCCAAACGCGTTGGGGACAGGCGCAGCGCTATGGCCAAACCCGGGATAGTCCGGCTCGACCAGATGATAACGGTCCGAGAGTCGCGCAAGCAGCGGCTGATACATGCGCGACGGGAATCCGTGGAGGAGCAGGATCACCGGCGCATCGCGGTCTCCTGCTTCGCAGTCGAAGATCGGAAGACCATCGACCGAAAATCGTGCGGTAAATGATCGGATGCGCCATCGGATCACATCCCGCTTACGTCGATGATGGCCTGCATGAAGGCTTGCGGCGCTTCCTGGGGAAGGTTGTGGCCGATGCCGCCCGCGATCAACCGATGCTCGTACTTGCCGGAGAACATCTTCGCATAGGCGCTGGCCTCCGGATGCGGCGCACCATTGGCGTCGCCTTCGAGCGTGATTGTCGGCACGGAGATAACGGGCGCCTCAGCGAGCCGCTGTTCCAGCGCGTCGTATCGCGCCTCGCCTTCCGCCAGCTCGAGCCGCCAGCGGTAATTGTGCATCACGATATCGACATGATCCGGATTGTCGAAGGACGCCGCACTGCGCTCGAAGGTGGCGTCGTCAAAGTTCCATTGCGGCGAGGCAAGCTGCCAGATCAGCCTTGCGAAATCGCGCGTGTATTTCTCGTAGCCCGCCCGGCCACGGTCGGTGGCGAAGTAGTACTGGTACCACCATTGAAGCTCAGCCTTGGGCGGCAGCGGCGACTTGCCGGCCTGCTGGTTGCCGATCAGGTAGCCGCTGACCGAGACCATCGACTTGCAGCGCTCCGGCCACAGCGCGGCAATGATGTTTGCCGTGCGGGCACCCCAGTCGCAGCCGCCTATCGTGGCCTTCCCGATGCCGAGCGCATCCATCAGGGCGATGACGTCGGATGCGATTGCCGCCTGCTGGCCATTGCGCGGCGTTTCGCCTGACTGGAACCGCGTCGTGCCATAGCCACGCAGGTGAGGTACGATCACGCGATATCCCTTGGACGCCAGCAACGGAGCGACCTCGACGTAAGTATGGATATCGTAGGGCCAACCGTGCAGCAGGATGACAGGCGCGCCGTCGGCTGGTCCCAGTTCGACATAGCCGACATTCAGGACGCCGGCGTCAATCTGCTTCGGTGCGCCAACCGAGTTGTGTGTTGTCTGCATCGCTGACGCGGTCGTCTTGTCGGCTCCGCCGGGTGCGGCCTTCGCGGCCGTGCTCACACCGAGTTCGGCGATCGCGAGGGTCATTGCCGCCGCGCCGATTATGTGGCGACGGCGCTCATCGATCCTGTCGGAAACACTGTCCATGGTGATGCCTCTCCTGTGGCAGGACTAATCTCGATTTCCTTGGCATGCCTGATCAAGATCCGAGCCGCTGGTCGCCATCAATGTCGCATGTCGCGCCAGTCGACGCCCCATCACGACGGCTTTCATCGTGATGTCTCCTTAGCGGCCTTCTCGATCAGCCGCGCCACGGCTTCAGGGTGCGACACCATCACCAAATGCGAGGCGCCCTTGATGACCACGGTATCCCGTGAGCGGGCCCGAGCAGCCATGAATGCTGAGGCTTCCGCCGGTATGTTCTTGTCACCGGCCCCGTAGATGAACCAGGTTGGAAACTCTTTCCACGCCGCTTCAGTTTGGATTTCGTTCAGCGCCGCTTCTTCAATGGGCCTCTGCGCCGCGGCCATCAACCTGGTTTCGGCCTCGGGGACGTCGGCGGCGAACTGCCCGTGGAACCTGTCCTGCCGGATGTAGAGATCCTTGCCTCCGCTTGACAGGCTGACTGGCGGCGAGAGGGCCGGACCGAGCGTGCTGCCGGGATACTGGGCGGCAAGTTGCGCGGCTGTCTCGCCCGCATCCGGCGCGAAGGCGGCGACATAGACCAGCGCCTTGACGTTGGCGTGGCCTTCGGCCGCCTCACTGATGACCGAGCCGCCGTAGGAATGCCCAACGAGAACGACAGGCGATTTGATGGAGCCAAGGATGTCGGCGACGTAGCCGGCGTCGTTTTTGACCCCACGTAGCGGATTGGCGACAGCTACGACGGGATAGCCATCCTTCTCGAGGATTTTGACGACGCCGTTCCAACTCGACGAATCCGCGAACGCACCGTGAACCAGAACGATGGTGGGTTTGTCGGCCTGCGCATATGCATTGCCGAACGAGGCGCCGGCGATCGCCAAGGCTGCGAGCAGTGTTTTCATCTGAATGTCCCTTCATGCTTGAGGTATCGCGCGAACCGCGCGGAGACGTAGGCGTGCCTCCTCGGTGTGGACGAGCCTGGGCGTCCAACCCATGCCCCCAGGGCTTTGCCTATTGCGGCAGGGGCTTTCCGGTCTGCTCCGCCGCCATGTAGGCGGCGTACCAGTCCGGCCAATTCTCATCACGCTCGCCGCCGCTCCGCTGCTCGTGCTCGCCGTGGGCGACCGACGCGCGCCGCATCGCGGCAGCCAGATCCGCTTCAGAGGCGAAGCTTGTCGAATTGCCGTCGATCCGGCCAGGAAGCCGAGCAATGATTTCCTGCAGCACCCAGCCGTTGCCGTCAGGATCGCTGAACGTAGCATACGAGACGTAGCTGCGCCCTTCAGGATCGCGACCGCTGATCGCGGGCTGGCCCGGTCCGGCGCGATGGAACACCTCGCTGACCTCAGCGCCGTGAGCAATGAGGTCGGCACGCGCCGCCTCGATGTCAGAGACGACGAGAAAGAGGCCCTGCGCCGAGCCCGGACCGGCCGAAGTGATGCCCTTGCCGAAGTGGATCGAGCCTGATGAGCCGGGCGAAGTGAACTGAACGACCCGGAATACGTCGCCGACCACGAAGTCGGCATCAAGCCTCCAGCCTAAGCCGCCGTAGAAGTTCTTGGCGCGATCGACATCGGAGACAGGGACAGCGATCACTTCGAGCTTCATATCGAGGGATCGCGCGCTCGCTGTGCGGACTGCTGTTTCCAGCATTGTCTCGACCTGCCGCGCTTCAACCGTGGATGACATCGTCGTTCTCCTTCTCTTGGTTTTGTCACAAGGAGTATGTTGCCGCCCTACGCCGCCTCGGCGGACCGACCTGCCGGTCCGGCCCGCCGTTTTGAAATGTGGACGACCTGATGGCTGCCCTTCGGCTTCAGATGGACTGGCGCAGCGGGCGGAAAGCGTCTCTGAGCTCTGCGCTAAACACCGTCGGCTGTTCCCAGGCCGCGAAGTGCCCGCCCTTGGCGAGCCGGTTGTAGTGGATCAGCTTCGGATAGGCTTTTTCAGCCCAGCTTCGCGGCGCCTGATAAATCTCGTCCGGGAAGGCGCTCACGGCAACTGGAATCTTGATGCCGCGCGGATCGAAGAAACCCCCCGTCGGGAAATGTGCATTGTCCCAGTAGAGGCGCCCCGAGGAGATCGCCGTGTTGGTCAACCAGTACAGCGTGATATTGTCGACGATGTCATCCTTCGTCAGCCCTTCGGCGCTCCCATCAAAGACGCGCGTGATGAGCCTGTAACTGCGAATGTCGTGGTCAAGCATCCAGGCGGCCAGCCCGACAGGCGAATCCACGATGCCGTACAGCGTCTGCGGACGGTTGTTCATCTCGATAGCATATCCCAGCCCGTTTTTGTTGAAGTCGTCGAGCTGGCCGTAAGCACGCTTCTCGTCCGGCGAAAGGTCGGAGGGCGCAGCAGCCCCTGCCGCCAGTGCCTTGGAGATATCGGCGGGGACGGTTGCGGGCATGTTGGTATGGATGCCCAGCAATCCTGGCGGCTCCTGCAGAGCCATCTGCTCAGAGACGGCGTTCCCCCAATCGCC
Organism: Mesorhizobium sp. B2-3-13; assembly: GCF_006442195.1. Taxonomy (NCBI): domain Bacteria; kingdom Pseudomonadati; phylum Pseudomonadota; class Alphaproteobacteria; order Hyphomicrobiales; family Phyllobacteriaceae; genus Mesorhizobium; species Mesorhizobium sp. B2-3-13. The sequence goes on along the minus strand of NZ_VFVQ01000002.1, from coordinate 34,967 downwards.
CCCCTGCGCCACGTATTTCATGTAACCGAGGCGCTGCATCAGCGTTGCCCATGCCTTGGCGATGCGGACGGGGGTCCATCCCGGCGCGATCGGCTTGCCCGAAAAGCCGTAACCTGGAAGCGAGGGGATCACGACGTGAAACGCATCGCCTTCGGTTCCGCCATGCGCGGTCGGATTGGTAAGCGGCTCGATGATCTTCAGCTGTTCTATGACCGAGCCAGGCCAGCCATGCGTCACGACAATCGGCAGCGCGTTCTCGTGCCTGGAACGCACGTGAATGAAGTGGATGTCCAGCCCGTCGATCTCCGTGATGAACTGCGGAAGCGCGTTGAGCCGGGCCTCCACCTTGCGCCAGTCGTAATCCTTCGCCCAGTGCCGCGCTAGTTTCTGAATCGTCGCCAGTTGCACGCCCTGCGTATCGTCAGCAACGGTCTCCTTGTCCGGCCAGCGGGTCGCCATCACCCGCCGGCGCAGATCGTCGAGGTCGCTGTCTCGGAAGTTGACAGTGAAGGGACGGATCAACCCTTCCGCTGCTTGGGATGTTCCGGGAAGCATGTTGGCAGCCCCGGCGGCGGCTGCGGCGGCAAGTAGTTCGCGTCGTGTCATGACGTCCTCCTGTCTAAATTGGATTTTTCGAATGCTGCTAACAGATCAACTGTCCGCGAAGGCGAATCCATCACACGATGGTATCGCCGATACTTTTGTATTGCTGGGCTACGAGGCGTCTGCTGTCCCTCATAAGGAGCAGCGAGGCCACGATGCGAGTTCGCTGGTCAACTGACCCGTACGGCATATGACCCGGGTCGGGTCTTACCAGGATCGCTATGCGGGCGTGGCTGGCGGGTAGGCAGCGAACCTCTTCCACGCGATGTCTTGCGGTCGGATGGCCAAGAGCAACTCCTCGCCAGGCTGATGTGAACAATGGCTCGCCGGGCATCGTGGAAATGGCAATCCTCGCTCTGTTGGTCAGAGCTCTGAGTCACGACGCGCGCCGAGCATCTCTGACCCACGCATCAGGTTAAATCCGCGTTCAGTTGCGACGGCAAATCCTTGGATCGCTCGATCGAGAAATGCAGGCCGGCGAACGATCCGGACTCAGTGAAGCACCAGTCGACCGATCCGCCGAGTTCCTCAGCCAGGGTTCGGACCCGCCGCCGCTCAGGACGTTCCTGGGAGTCCGCCGCCGTCGAGCGGCTGCCTTTGACCAGGCAGCGCACATTGCCGCCCCATCCGCTCAAAATAATCTCGACAGCCTCTCGCCGGCCCTTCAGATTGTGGTGCGCTGCGCTGCGGACCAGCTCGGATAGGATCAGTCCCACCCGCCGGCAACAAGCGGCGTCTAGCCGTATCTCGTCCGTCTTGACGCTGAGCCGAACTCGCAGCTGCTCCGACAGAGCCGCACATATGCTTCCCACGTGGCCACCAAGGTCCATGGTCCCGTCATCAGTCGGAATCACCGGAGCCTGGCGGGCCGCGGCTTTTGCGCGCATCCGCTGCGCCGCCATGCTCAGTGCAAGCATTGCGACCGCGTGGCCGCGCAAGGCTGCCGATCGCACCTGGCGGGGTGTAGTGCGCGTACTGGTCGTGACAAGTTGCATGACGGATCCTTCGCAAAGTCCGCGCCATCGACGGAATTGTCGCGTGGTGCTGGATCCAGTCAGAGCAGAGGCGATCCTGCTGATCCATTGCCCCAAGGTATCGCCGATACCTAAGGCGAATACGCCCGGGCCGGATATGTCGGCCATCTTCACTTCGGGCTTGGCTAGATAACTCCCCACCGGACGATATCGTCGAGACGATAGTATCGCCGATACGTAGGTCCAATCGAAGTGCACGAACTTGAGCGGTAATTGACAAGCGTCTCGCAATTGTTTGCCAAAGGAGGTTTCAGTGGACGCCAAGACAACCGCTTCACAAATTTGCTTGGTCCGATACACGCCCGCTTGCTGGCGCGTCACCTTCAACAACCCGCCACTCAATGTCATGGGACCGGAGATGGTGCGGCAGTTCCAGGCCACGATCGACGCCATCGAGGCTGACGGTGACGTCAGGGTCGTGGTCTTCGACAGCGCGGCCGAAGACTTCTTCCTGAACCATTCAGACTTCATGGCCCCTCTGGAAGAGATGACCTCGATGTCACCCGGACCGACGGGCTTGCCGCCCTGGCCCGATTTCCTCGTGCGCCTTACGCGTGCCCCTGTGGTTTCGATCGCGCTGATCCGTGGCCGCGCGACTGGCAACGGCAGCGAGCTGCTGCTTTCCTGCGACATGAGCTTCGCCAGCAAGGAGAAGACGATCATCTCGCAGTGGGAAGTCGGCGTGGGCATGGTGGCCGGCGGCGGGCCGATGGCTCGGCTGCCTAACCTTATCGGGCGAAATCGCGCCATGGAGGTGCTGCTGAGCTCGGAGGACATTTCCGCCGACAAGGCGGAAGCCTACGGCTACATCAACCGGGCGCTTCCCGACGCTGAACTCGACGCCTACGTTGAAGCGCTCGCCACCCGCATCTCCGGCTTCGACAAGTGGGCCATCGGCCAGACCAAGCGGCTGGTGAATACCAGCTTGCCGCCGGATGTCGAACTCGGCGCCGGATGGGAGGCCTGTATCGCCTCGCTCGGGCGGCCCGCCGCGCAGAATGGCATCAAAACCCTGACTGCCAAAGGCTTCCAAACGCCCGGCGATGTTGAAAATCGGCTGGGGTTCCACCTCGGCGAGCTGGCTCGCTAGGCAATCACCAAACGTTCAGAAAGGATGACTCTCATGGATTTGCTCATGACAGCCAAGAAGCTGGCCGAGCGCGTAGAGGCTGAAGCAATCAAAGCCAAGATTCCGGTAGCCGTCTGCATTGTCGACGTCCATGGCAATCTTGTGCTCCAGCATCGCATGAACGGCGCCCCGCTGTTCTCACTCGAGATATCGGAGCGGAAGGCCTACACCTCGGCCCTGGTGCGGATGCGCACGATTGATCTGCTGACATTGGTGCAGCCTGGTCAATCGCTCTACGTGCTCCCTTCGGTTGGTGGCGGCCGCTTCTGCCCCATGGGTGGCGGCGTCCCGTTGACCGAGAAGGGCGAGGTGTACGCTGGTATCGGCGTCAGCGGCGGAACGGCCGAGGAAGACGTGGCTATCGTTGAAGCTGCTCTGCAGGAGCGCGCCCAGGTGGCTGCTTGATCGAAGAAGGATGAGTCTTGCTCGCCGGCCGCCCGGCGGGCAGACGCGACCCTGTGTGGCTTTTTGGCGGCGAGGCCGTGAAGTCAATAATCATTTGCCGTTCTACGCCCTGCACGTCTGGATTTTGATGGAGACAGGCTTCGTGAAACTCCACTGGCCACGCACGATCTGCAACATCACCGATCGTCTTGGTGTCAGGGGCGCGAACATCTCCATCGACGGCGAGTGCGTCGATTTGAGGCCGAGGCAGCCATGAGCCGAGTTCGCAGGATCGCAATCGTCATCGTTGTCCTTTTCGTGACATCGCTGGCGGCTTCGTGGGGCTGGCAGTGGTTCACAATAGGCCGCTTCGAGGAAACGACTGACAACGCATATCTGCGTGGAGAGATCACCAGTATCGCTCCGAAGCTCGCCGGTTATGTGGTGGAGGTCGACGTGGACGACAACGCCAGTGTTTTGAAGGGCGCTGTCCTGTTTCGAGTCGACGACAATGATTATAGGGCCAAGGTGGAGCAGGCGAAGGCCAACGCCGCCGCCAAGAAGGCGGAAGTTGACAACATCGTGGCCACCTCTGCATTGCAGAAGGCCTTGATCGTGCAGGGCGAGGCGGAGAGGCAATCAGCTGCAGCCGATCTGCAGTTTGCGCACTCCAACCTCGACCGCTACGTCACCCTGCAGAGGAACGGGACCGCGAGCGATCAGAAGCTGCAAGATGCGCAGGCCGCTTATGACAAAGCAAAAGCATCGGTGGATGGCGCAGACGCCAATGTTTTGGCTCAAAGGCTGAAGTTAGACGTCCTGGGTGCACAGTTGGCCAGCGCGGAAGCAGCCCAATCACAGGCGCAGGCTGCGCTCGACCTAGCTATGCTCGACCTGTCCAACACGGTGGTGAAGGCCCCGATCGACGGAATTGTTGGCAATCGTCAGATACGTGTCGGGCGATATGTCACTGCGGGTACTGCGGCGTTGGATATTGTTCCTGTAAAAGACGTTTGGATTGTCGCGAATTTCAAGGAAACACAGCTAGAGCAGGTAAACATAGGGCAGCGGGTACGTGTGACTGTCGACGAGTATCCAGACCTCGAAATTGACGGCGTCGTCGACAGCTTCTCTCCCGGCAGTGGTGCGGCATTTAGCCTGCTGCCGCCAGACAACGCCACGGGAAATTTCATCCGCGTCGTTCAGCGCGTGCCGGTCAAGATCAGGATAATGCGCAACCCCTTGCCCGGCCGCCTGGTTCCTGGCCTTTCGGCTCGTGTTGCTATCGCCGTCAGCGCCGGAGACGCTTGGGCGGCGGCGCTGAAACCACAGACCGGCGGAATCGCGAACGGACAACCAATACAGTGACCCACCTTGTCGAAAAGCGGTCGGCGCAGCACCTTCTCGACGCGCGGCTGCGCGCTTTATCCGTAACAGGCGCTGTTGTACTGGCCGCGCTCATGGATGCGGTCGCATCCACTGCTCTGTCCATCGGCCGGATCGGCCTGCTTGGCGACACCCACGCAACGCCGGACGGACTGGCGATGATCGATATTGTTTTCATCGCCGCTAAGCTGACTTCCTTCCTTGTCGCTCCACTCCTTGTCAGAGCGGTCAGGCCTACTGCCTGCTTGCGCGCGGGGGCTGTCATCCTTCTTCTGGCCTCGGCTGCAATGACATTGTCGGCCGATCTCGTCTGGATTTGCGTCTGCCGCGTTGCCCAGGGGCTGGCCGGTGGCACAATCCTGGTCGCCGGCCAGACCTTATTGTTTTTCCGGTTTCCGCATCGACACCAGCCGGTCGTTCAGGCTGTTTTTGCTACAGGTGCCGTGATGGCTCCGACGACAGTCACGCCAGCTCTCCAGGGTTGGCTCGTCGACCATCTCACCTGGGACTGGATATTTCTGGCCAACATTCCGCTGGGCCTCGCCTCCCTTATCCTGCTGGCGGCGGAGGGTGACGCGACATTTTGGCGAGATGCCAAGCTTCCTATCCGCAGGGTAATTTTACTTGGCATCGGTACCACGCTTTTGACCTACGTCCTGCTGCAGGGCAGCAGGTTCAATTGGTTCGATGACACCGACATTGCTGTCCTTGCCGCGCTCGGTGTCATGTCTGTCGGCCTTCTGGCTATCGGCGAAATCGGGTTCCGTCCACGAGGCTCTTTGTTGCCGATCTCGCCACTTGGCGACCCGGACTTCCGCTTCGGACTTCTCGCCAGCCTGCTTGCTGGCTTTGCCCTTTCTGGCAGCGCCTATCTCATTCCCACTTTTGCCCTGACCGTCCTCGATTTCACCGCCACGGGCGCGGGAGTGCTTCTGCTGCCTAGCGGAGCCGCGCTTGCGCTGGCACTTCTGCTGTCGGGCCTTCTCATCGAAAAGGCGGGGATACGTGCGATCATGCTTGCTCCATTCGGAATTTTGCTCTTCGCCGGAGCCATGTGGCTGCTGTCTGGTTCGACGAGCGGCAGCGGTTCGGCGGACCTGGCCGTTCCGTTGCTCCTGCGCGGATTCGGTCTTGGTCTTCTGTTCATGGCGTTGACGCTGGTCACTCTCCAGGGGCTTGCGGCCGGCGCGCTTCCGTTCGGCATTGGCCTGTTCAATTTTGGCAAGCAGGTTGGTGGTTTGGCCGGCACGGCCCTTCTGCAAACATATATTGATCACCAGAATGCCTATAACCGGACGATACTGGTTGCCCACGTTGTCAGTGGCGATCCCGCGGCTGACCAGCGCTTGAGGGCTGCTGCGAGCGCTTTGGCGTCAAACGGTATCGACAGCACTGCAGCGACAAAGGCCGCGGTCTTATTGTTGCAGCACGCGCTCGACAAGCAGGCCGCCGTTATCTCTTTCGATGAAGCTTTCCTCGCTTTCGTCCTGCTGTTCGCGGTCGTCGCGCCGTTTCTCATTCTGGCCAAGCGATTGCTCGGCCTCGGAGCCGTCAGGCGCAACCGGACAGCCGCGCATAAGCAAGCCATGCTTCGGTGATGCCATATCTACTGCGAAATTCCGGTTTCACACATTCATGGCATCCCGAGCGAAACTCAGAGTTTTGCGATCCTTTCCGCTCCACCTCCGGCGAGACACGGCGTCTTCTAAATTAGCTTTAAAAAAACTCTATCGAGCGCCTCTACCGAGAGCGGCTTCGCTAATCGGCTTGAATAGACATGCAACCGCGTCCCGACCACCCAGTAACGGGCGGATCGACTCGTCGCGATGTGCCGTAATGAACACCACCGAAATGTCGTGGCCGTGACGCCTGAGCTCGGTTCTCAGTTCGGGCCCCGTCATATCGGGCATTGCGATGTCGAGGATTAGGCATCGCGTCTTTCGAGATCTTTCGAGCGGAGAAATGCGTGTGCGGAGGGAAAGGCCTGAACGGGGTAACCGAGCACTTTCAGCAGATCAGGCAAAGACTCGCGCACAGACTCGTCATCGTCGATGATTGTCACGAGGGGGCGCTTAGGCATTGGGGCTTCCTTCGTGGGATGCCTTCGCACCTTGTGGCGTGTGCCCCGCGGGCTCGGTTGGAACAACCTGCACCGCAGGCTGCGGGATCGCGAACGAGAAGCTCGCCCCCGTGTCGGCGTTTCGGCTTGCCCAGATGCGGCCGCGGTGATGCTCGATGATTGACCGGCTGACAGATAGACCGATGCCCATGCCGGTCGGCTTGGTCGTATAGAACGCGTCAAAGAGTCTATTGATACTCTCCGGGTCGATACCTACGCCGTTGTCCTTTACCGTCAGTTTCACTTGACCGTCTTCGTCCATTCCGGTGCTGAGTGTGACGCGCCTCGGTAGATCCTCGATCTCGCTCACAGCATCAGCCGCGTTAAGAAGAAGGTTCAACACGACCTGCTGAAGCTGCACACGGTCGCCAACGATCTTCGGCAGGTCAGGCGCGAGATCAACCTCGAGGTCCACCCGTCCTCGCCGCAACTTTATGGTCGTCAGGGCGAGCAAATCTCGCACAGCCTCGTTGAGGTCGACTGACTCGGTGGTCTCACTTTTTTTGCTGAACAAGGCGCGCAGCTTGCTGACGACTTCGGCGGCGCGATTGCCATCGCGAATTGTGCGCCGCGCGGTTTCGCGCGCGCCCTCGATGTCTGGCGGATTGGACGCGAGCATGCGCAGTCCGGTGCTGGCGTTAGTAATGATACCCGAAAGCGGCTGGTTAACTTCATGAGCGATCGACGCCGTCATCGCCCCAAGGGTGCTGACCCTCGAGACGTACGCCAATTCTGTGCGCAGCTCGTTGACAGCCTCCTCGGCCAATCTCCGCTCTGTAATGTCCTGCATGGTGCCAACGAAGATCTTCTGCCCGTCAACTTGAGTGTCCGGGCGCGATTCTGTGCGCAGGTATTTGACGCGGCCGTCGGGCATGCGGAGTCGAATGTCGTAATCGTGATCCACAATACCGGCCTGCGCCTCTGCAAGCTTAGTCGTCAGCAGCGGGATGTCGTCGGGATGGACCCGGGTGGCGATCTGCTCAACCGTAATCGGCACGCTCGAATCGAGCTCGAAAATCCGGTAGAGTTCTTCCGAAAAGAACGTGATCTCCCTTGTCGCTAAGATCCACACGAAACTTCCGGTGGAGCTCACGCGCTGCGCATGCGCGAGCGAGGCTTCGCTTTTCACCAACTCGTCTTCGGCGCGTTTGCGATCCTCGATGTCAGTATTGATGCCGTACCACCTGACGACCGCTCCGGTTTCGTCGCGTAGTGGGCTCGCTCGGAAGATGAACCACCTGTATTTGGCGTCGGCACCGCATAGCCGCGCCTCGCACTCGGCGCTCGAGCCGGTCTCCCGGGCTTTCTCCCATGAGGCACCCAATCGCTGCAAATCCTCTGGATGCACTGCCGACGTCCAGCCCCAGTCCGCTAAGTCGTCGAGCGATCGCCCGACATAGTCGAGATAGTGCTGATTGAAGAAGTCGGCCGCGCCGTCTGGATGTGCTGACCAGGCCAATGCCGGGATGGCATCGACGGTGACTTGCAGGTTGCGCTCGCTGGCCGCGAGGGCTTGCTCAGCATGCTTACGATCGTCGATGTCAATCATCAGACAGTACCAGCGGATGATGCGTCCATCGGCATCTTTGGCTGGGAGACCACGGACCTGGAACCAGCGATACGCCCCGTCGAAGCGCCGCAGTCGCGTTTCCGTGTCGATCGGACGTCCTGAATGGAAAGATCCCCTCAGGACTTCAACGTGGTGTTCGACATCGGCGGGATGGACCGTGCCGTTCGTCGGCCAGTTCGAAAATTCCTCGATCGTCTGGCCGAGATATTCAAGGAACTGGGCGTTGACGTCTTCGGCGGCACCGCTCGGCGCGAAGGTGGCGATCAGGCCGGGGGTGGTATTCACCGCTAGCCGGAGTTGACCCTCGCTTTCGCGCAGCGCTAGCTCCGCCTTTTTCTGATCATCGATGTCGGTCAGCACCCCATACCAGCGGAGGATGCGGCCATCGGCGTCTCGCAACGGATTGTTGCGGACCTGGAACCATCGATAGACGCCATCGAATCGTCGTATCCGAGTTTCGAACCGGCTTTCTCGATCCAGGGTCATGAACGTTCGGAAGTACTTCAACGTCCCACCGAAGTCGTCGGGATGGACCATATCGGTCGTCGTCCATTGCTTCAGTATCTCAAGCGTGTACCCGAGATATCCCAGAAGCCGTTTGTTTGCGTCCGTGATTCCTGTCTCTGGAGAGACTACGATAATGCCCGCTGGAAGGGTGTCGAGCGTCAGGCGCAGCTCACTTTCACTGGCCCGAAGCGCGTCCTCCGCAAACCGTCGCTCGGCCACTTCGCGATGGAGTGCTTCGTTAGCGCGAGCGAGCTCCGCCGTAAGTTGAGGTATGTCCATTTCCATTTGGCCGCCTGTCTCCCGTCGAAGCCTTCGGCCGCGTAGGATTCCAGGCTGCTCCTGGGCGGCAGTCGCCACAAATGCCGACCCCGGCATGACCGGCCAATTCGGTACACCCGCCAGCAGCGCTAGGCAACTTCAGGAAGCTCCCGCCTTGAGCACCAAATCAAATTATCATAGGTGGCACTCGTCGCACGACCGTTGGTCGCTGGGCCCGAGGTGCTCGAACACGGTATGGCCGAACTGGCACGACAGAGTTAGCAGAGCGCAAGACTATTGCTTCCTCCGCGGGCCCGGCTCACCAACGACCGATCTCACGCGGCGCTTGGACGGATCGGACGGCGGGGATGCGGCGCAAGTCAATTCCACACTAGCCGCGACCTACGGCACCATTTACTCCACATTCGGTCCACGGCGGGATGGGCCCTCTCCACCACCGCTGGCGAATATATTCATTTCCGCTCTGACAACTGCTCGCTTTCCACCGTCACTTCCGTCAAACCACCGGTGTCGACATCAAAAATAAAGCCGCGCACGGGAACGTCTTTAGCAATCCATGGGTGCGATCTAATTTTCGTTATTTGTTCTTTCGTGTGGTTTTCAGGATCTTTATATGAGAAGAATCGCATAGGCGCCGGCGTTGCGTCGCCAGTCTGCGCGCTGAACTTTGTGTTCAAATCCTCGTCTGTAAAGCTCGTGAATCCACAGCCCGTGTGGTTGAGCAGCATAATCTCTGCTGAGCCCAGTACCCGGGTGGACACAATAAGTTCCCCCATCACATCATCTGTTACAGCCGGACCGCCAGTGCGAATTACGTCCATGTCGGCATTGTTCAAACCTAAGATTCCCTCTAGGTCAGAGAGCCGCGGATCCATGCAGGTTACGACCGCAATCTTGGGCCGAGGGTGCGCCCCCAGCTTTGAGTCATACCCCTGGGCATACCGCTCATTGGCCTCTAGAGCCTTATCGATGAGACTCATGATCTTCTCCTTGTTTAGCAATCCGCTTCAATTGCGGCAGTCATAGTCCGCTGGAGAGCTGCCGCTGTCGATGAGACCAAGGTGTCGGGTGGACCGACAAATTGCCGACTGAATGTCGGCCATTTCCGACCAACGGGCAGAAGCCAGGAAGCGGACATCGCCGGCCGACGACGACACAGGCCGAGTCGGCAGCAACTCCTCTTTCCTGCTTTGGGCCGCTGAAGCGTACCGGCGGGGTTTCGGTGTCTTTTCACGCCTCGTACTTCGGCGCCACGTGAAGAACGTTCGAACTCACACGTGGGAATTCGAACTCACACGTAGAACTTGAACGGTTGGCGTTCCTCTCCCTTCGCCCAGCCCATCGTGAGGACGTCTCCAACCATCCGTGCGAATCGCACGGTGACGGGCAGGCCATCATCGAAGTTGCACGAGTTGTAGTTGATCTTGGTGAGACCCATAATGTCTCCCAAGACCGCGCGGATGTCGGGCTTCTCGTTCTTGTTGCGTACCACTGTGATGTGCAGCGGATTGGGTGTTTCCGGCCCGATATAGGTGTCGAGCTGCGGTACGTAGCCCGTCGTCCAGAGATAGGCCGTCTGATCATCGAGCAGGAGGGCGGTCCCACGCAGCACAGGATAGTCGCCATCCCGAAAGAGCTCCGCAACTTCCGCCCGCCGTGCCCTTGCTGCGGCGGACGCATGATCGAGGTTGCGCACGGCTCAGCCATCGGGCGAGGTCTCTCCCGGTTTGAACAGCCCAAGCTTGTCAAGCGGGCTCGTGACCGTGCGCACCGTCCGGGTCGCGACCTTAGCGTAGAGGGCGGTGTTGTTAAGCTTGGCGTGCCCGAGCAGGACCTGAATGATACGGATATCGGTGCCGTCCTCCAGCAGGTGGGTGGCGAAGCTGTGGCGCAGCGTGTGCGGCCCGACCCGCTTGGCGATGTCGGCGGCATGTGCCGCCTCGACGACGATGCGATAGAGCTGACGCGTGCTGATCGGCTTCATCGCGTGCTGCCCGGGAAACAACCAGCCGTCGCGATGCATCACGCCCTGCTGCCGCCCGACCTTCCACCACTCACGCAGAAGCGTGAGCAGATCGTCTGAGAGCATGGCGTTGCGATACCGCCCGCCCTTGCCGCGCTCGACGCGCAGCAGCATGCGTTCGCTGTCGACATCGGCGACCTTGAGCATCGACACCTCCGCGACACGCAGGCCGGCGCCATAGGCGACCGAGAGCGCGGCCTGGTGCTTGAGGCAGGTGGTGGCGTTGAGCCAGCCGGGCGACCTCGTCGCGACTGAGCACCACGGGCAGGTTGCGCGGATGCGCCAGCCGGACGAGCCTGCGCGCCAGGTCTGGGCGGTCGAGCGTCTGGGTGAAGAAGAAGCGCAGCGCCGACACAATGCTGTTCATCGTCGGCACGGGAACGCCATCCTCCTGCTGCTCGATCTGGAACCGGCGCAGGTCGTCGGCGGTCGCCGTGCCCGGTGAACGCCCGAGGAATGTCGCCAGGCGTCCGATGTTGCGCTGCGTCTCCCGCGAGAAACGCCGCATGTTCATGTCGTCGATCAGCCGCTGGCGCAGTGGGCTGATCGGTGCATCGAGAGCGGGGTGGGTCATGGTCAGGCTCCTTGTTGAAGAAGCCCGTCATGCTCTGCCGCTGCCGGACGACGCTCAATGCGAGTGCGACGCCCGGCCCGTAACCGCTACCTCAAGCGTAGGCGCCCTCCCGCGCAGCGGGTTCGTTCTCCGGCCCCAGAGCGGTGACCCGCACCGTTTCTCCTTCGGCCAATCAAGGCCGAGGAGAACTCAAATGGGCCATTCTCAGTTCGATGATGCTAGCCGCGAGCGCGCAGCTTGGAATACTGGAAAGAAGGTGGGAACCAAGCGTCCGCTCACGCAGAAACAGATCTGGGCCGTCCGCTTCTTCCTCGATCGCGAGCGCCGCATTCGTGACCGTGCGCTGTTCGATCTTGCGATCGACAGCAAGCTTCGCGGCTGCGACCTGGTCAAGATCAGGATTCGTGATCTGGTCGCGGGGCCGGAAATTAGGACCCGCGCGATCGTAGTTCAGCAAAAGACGGGCCGTCCAGTCCAGTTCGAGATTACCGGCGACGTGCGAGCCAGCCTTCTGGCTTGGCTTGAAAGGCGTGGCGGCAAGATCGACGACTATGCATTCCCGAGCCGGATCAATCACGCCCGCCACATGAGCACGAGGCAGTATGCCCGCTTGGTTGACGAGTGGGTGACGGCGATCGGTCTGCGTCCAGAGGAGTATGGCACCCACTCACTGCGTCGCACGAAGGCATCTATGATCTACAAGGCGACAGGAAATCTTCGAGCCATCCAAATCCTGCTTGGGCATTCCAAGATCGAGAACACCGTTCGGTACCTTGGCGTAGATGTGGAAGACGCACTGCTCTTAGCAGAGCGAACTGAAATCTGACATTTGGGCGGTCACCCGATGCACCACGGATGACCGCTTCAGCCTCCCGGATACGTTCTTGTTCCGGCTGTCCCGGGTGGGAAGCTGAAAGGCAGCTTTCGAGGAGCAACTTGCAAAATCAGACGCGTAGCCTGATGGGCTTATTTGGCCTGAATCGACCCTTCGATTTGCACCGCCAGTCTCTTTGCTAAATCATGGGGTAGGACGGTGCAGAACTGTTGTGGTAATGCACGGGACGGCAATCTAATCAGCGGTCGGTAAATGAGATTAATAACGACATATGAGAGCAAGCACCTTTCCGGCGTGGATAAGCTCTGGAAAGAAGCATTTCCCAATGATGGACCTTGGAACGCTGCTGTTACCGCAATCGCCGAAAAACTCAGGTTTCAGCCTGACTTAATGCTCGTCGCCCTTGACGGAGATAAAGTTGTTGGCTCCGTGATGGCTGGTTATGAAGGGCATCGGGGATGGATTTCGCGTATTGCAGTGTTGAGGTCGCACCGCAATGCTGGAGTTGGGCGAGACCTTCTCGTGGAGGCCGAACGTCGCCTTGCGGCTCTCGGCTGCATCAAGGTGAATTTGCAGGTGGTCGAATCAAACGCGGCCACGGTCGAGTTCTACGAAAGGTCAGGATATCGGATCGAGCCACGGATTAGCATGAGCAAACATCTTCCTCCCTCGACATCATCGCCCACGAGCTAAAATCAAACGTCGGCTTTCGGGGAACCCGCAGAAAGATACGTCCGAGATCCGGGCGCTTTCGCTCGAGTGCCTCTGAACGATAGAAGCCTCCGAGCGACCGCGGTGTAGCAAGTCTAACCTTGGGCATGTCCAAGGTCATCGAGGGTCATAACGCGCAAGCTACGACTGCTTATGGGGGTGCGGCAACGCTCTTTGACCGACCGCAATGGGGTCGTCAGTCGAATGACCGCTTTACCGGATTCCTCGGCCAAAACCGGACTGTCGGCAAGCGGCCCAGTGCAGACGTTTGAAGGATAAGGAGCAAACCCGGTATGGGCCAGCGGATGTGCTCCGCACCTTGGAGATTCTCACACCAGATCAATAATTTATTATAAAATCGCACATTGCAGCGAAGGCGAGCAATGTGTGAGAAGTGGCGAAAACGCCAGCAAAAACAGCCAACCGATCGCCGCACAATGTGCGCCCTTTTATCTTGTCGTCCTAATCGGTTGGGTAAGCGTCCGGCCCCTGCACCCAGATGAGTAGTGCATTTGCGCGACATGTCGATCTCCTTCGTTGCATGGAGGATCTGCGATGAATTCGAAGCCTTTCGTGAACCAGGCGCGACAATCTTGGGAGGCTGTTCACGTCGAGGCGTGGCAGCGCAGCTGTCTGACGCGCACAGCATACTGCCGTCAAGCATCGTCTGACGAAGGACACACTCGACTGCTGGCTGAAGTACTTTGCGGCAAGGACGCTGCCCGTAAACATGCGGAATATCCGGCGGAATCGCGCCGTCAGAAACATCTGGAGGCGCACGCCAAGCGGCAGAAATAGCGCACTTGGCTGCGCTTTGCGGTGAGCACTGATCGGCGCAAACGTGCTGTCCAGGCGTTCTGAGCGATGCATATCGAGGCGATGAACTAGAGCGGCATGGGCGTTCGCGAATATGCCGCCGCGCGGTGCATCTTTCGCCGACGAGCTTGTGCACATGGCTTGACCGTCTCGACTGAGGCGAGGTTGAAATCGACTGGCGGGCGCATCTTCCTCCGCCCGTCCGGTCGTTAGCACTAGTGCTAACGGAACGGCGCTAGAATCGAGCTTGACGGCCTCGTCGAAGGATGATCCTGGTGCGTCTCGGCAACCGGTGCGGCGCTCCTTCAACGACGCGGAAAGGCACGCCATTGCGCTGAAGAGCGACCGGCCTGATGTCAGCTTCTCGAACGTCGCGCGCCAGCACGGGATTGTCACGGGCATGTTGTTCAGCTGGTGCGCAGTTCGTCGTGGCGCAGAAGAAGCGTGCGAAGCTTGCTTCTGTCGCGCTGATCAACGGCACGCCAGCGGCACTTTTGCTGCGTGACCTCGTGCAGCAGCCTGAGGGCTGGCGCGTCTTCGCACCTGCCGGCAGCGATCCGGGCGCAGTCAGATAACGCGTTGCAATTGGATGAGCGACACCATGATGATCGTTCCGGCGGGCGTGAAGGCGCATCTGGCGGTTGGGTACACCGATATGCGCAAAGGCCTCGACGGGCCCGCCATTCTGGCGGTGGATACACTGAAGCAAGACCCATTCTCTCGCCATCTGTTCGGGGCAGGAAGGCGTCGACGCTGAGGATCCTGTTCTGGGATGGAAATGGCCTGTGCCTGTTCACAAAGCGGCTTGACCAGGGCAGCTTCGCGTGGCTGGCGATATGGAGCTTCGAGGCTCGATCACGCTTACGCGGGCGCAGTTTGCAATGCGGATCGAAGGCATCAACTGGCGCGCTCCGGGGCGTGTTTTCAGGCTTGGCCTCGCCGGCTCCTCGCCGGGCTCTCGAAAACTGGCGACGTACGAAGCACCGCAAAATCTTCAAACGCAGGAGGAACCGCTGAGGATTAATTACCCTTCGACTGCCAGTTGTCTGTATATCAGACAGATATGTGTTGAGGGAGCTTCACCAGGATTGCGATAGCCACTCCCCACCCTGTAGAGTTCTTCGTCGCCCGCGAGGAATTCCATGCAGTCACCAATATTAAAAACCTTGCTTAGCTTCGTGGGCATTCCGCTGGCTCTTTTTGGGCCGATCTTGGGCGCGTCGATGGCCTATTGGATGCACAACCTCGGACCGGTGACGCCCAAAAAACTAGACGTTAGCTTTTGGGGTGTCTCCGACCCTTTGGAGGATCTGAAGACCGAGGACGCTAAGATTATCGTCGTTGCTACCAGCAATGGGGCAAATCTCGAGAATTTGCGAATTGGCCAAGCGGTGCTTACGAACAACGGTCTGTCCCCAATTTTGCCATCGGAGCAATACGAACCAGTTAGAATTTCATCCAAAGCTCCGTGGAAGATTGTTAACGTGGTAAGCTCAGATAAGGGGGTCGCGCTTAGTTGGACGAAGGTGGATGATTACAATTTCGTGTCGGAGGCTGCGCTTCTCAATCCAAGCGACAATGTGTTCCTAACCCTATATTTTACGAAACCGGGACCCTACACAAAGAAAACTGACGAAGATAAGCCGATATTATCATGGAAAGCTCGGATTGCGAATCTAGATGAAATCTCTAACTCACCCGACCCGTTCAAAAAGCTGGAAAACATCACGTGGCTCCTTATCTTCCATGACGGACCGTCGACGGTTTTCCTGGTAGGCTTGTTCCTCCTATACCTATTCATATCGTTAATTCTTCTCAGAATGTCCGGCCTGTTTAGCAAGAGCAGCTTAATAGCATACGGGTCGGTTCTAACCATGGCCACTATCAATTTATGTGCGGCTGAGGCCGGCGCGACTTACACATTTGGTATGTTCCCGTTCGGCAATTCACCCGACAATTGGGTTAATATTCCGCCTATCGCTTTAAACGGATTCGCGTTTGTCGGGCTTTTCATCTACTCTCGGAAGTCGAGTCCGTGATCGAACTGGAGATCGACGGCGTCACCATGCGGGTCGGCCGTGGCGCCGACGCCAGGACTGTTGCGGCGGTGATCCGCGCGCTGAAGGCTACGTCGTGATCGGGCCGACGGGTGCGGTCAAGGTCATGTGGCGACGAAGCCGGTGGACTTCCGCAAGGGTGCTGAGGGCTTGGCCGCGCTGGTGCGCGAGACGATGGGCGCCGATCCGTTCAGCGGCGCGGTCTATGTCTTCCGCGCCAAGCGCACCGACCGGATCAAGCTGATCTTCTGGGACGGCACCGGCGTCTGCCTTTATGCCAAGCGTCTGGAGGATGGCGAGTTCCGCTGGCCGAAAGTGCATGACGGCGTGATGAGGTTGACGGCTGCACAGCTCTCGGCGCTGCTCGAAGGGCTCGATTGGCGGCGCGTCCACGAGGCGCGCCGGACCCGCATTCCAGCCCAGGCGGGCTGACCCGCGACGAAGTGAATCAGCATCGATTCCGCTGTCGCGAGCCGTTGGCGAATATGGTCTGATCGGCTCATGGCGATGACGGCTGACCAGCTTCCCGATGATCCGGATGCGCTGAAGGCGATGGTCCTGGCGCGCGACGTCGAGAATGCCCGGCTGATCCAGATCATCAAGGAATTGCAGCGCCATCGCTTCGGCCGTCGCGCCGAGACGCTCCCCGAGGATCAGCTGCTGCTGGGGCTCGAAGAGGCCGAGCAGATCGAGGCGGCCGGCGAGGAAGAGAACGAGCAGGCTGCTGCCACGGAACGTCTGGCAAGGACTACCAAGCGTCGGGCCAACCGTGGCTCGCTGCCGGCACACCTTCCTCGCGTGGAGAAGGTCGTCGACATCGAGGACCATGCCTGCCCGTGCTGCCGCAGTGGCCTGCATCGGATCGGCGAAGACGTGAGCGAGCGGCTCGATATCGTGCCGGCGCAGCTGCGTGTGATCGTGGTGCGTCGGCCCAAATATGCCTGTCGCGCTTGTGAGGACGTTGTCGTTCAGGCTCCGGCGCCCGCCCGGCTGATCGAAGGCGGGCTGCCGACCGAGGCGACGGTCGCCCAGGTGCTGGTCTCCAAATATGCCGATCATCTGCCGCTCTATCGTCAGGCGCAGATCTACGCCCGGCAGGGCATCAATCTCGATCGCTCGACGCTCGCCGACTGGGTCGGCCGTGCCGCCTGGCATCTGCGTCCGGTGCACGAGCGGCTGCTTGGAAAGCTGAGGTCCTCACCAAAACTCTTCGCCGATGAGACGACAGCGCCGGTGCTCGACCCCGGCCGCGGCAAGACGAAGACGGGGCAACTCTGGGCCTATGCCCGCGATGACCGACCGTGGGAGGGGAGCGACCCGCCAGGCGTGGCCTATGTCTATGCGCCGCACCGGAAGGCCGAGCGTCCGATCGCGCATCTCGCAGGCTTCACCGGAATCCTTCAGGTCGACGGCTATGGTGGCTATCGCGTGCTGGCCGAAAAGAGCGGCGTGACGCTCGCCTTTTGCTGGGCGCATGTCCGTCGGCGCTTTTATGAACTGGCAGCTGCCGGTCCCGCGCCGATCGCCAGCGAGGCGCTAAGACGGATCGCCGAGCTCTACAAGATCGAAGACGCCATCCGCGGCCTATCGGCCGACAAGCGCCGTACGATCCGTCAGGAGAGGAGCGCTTCACTTATTGCCGACCTCGAACCTTGGTTGCGCGAAAAGCTCGGCCTGATCAGCCAGAAGACAAAGCTCGCCGAGGCGATCCGCTACACGCTCTCGCTCTGGGAAGGCCTCTCGCGCTTCCTCGACGACGGACGCATCGAGATCGACAGCAACACGGTCGAACGTTCAATCCGTCCGATCGCGCTCAACCGCAAGAACGCGCTCTTCGCCGGCTCGGATGGCGGCGCCGAGCATTGGGCCGTCATCGCCTCGCTGATCGAAACCTGCAAGCTCAACGACGTCGAGCCCCTCGGCTACCTCGCCGACATCCTCACCAGGATCGTCAACGGCCACCCAAACAGCCAGATCGACGATCTCCTGCCTTGGGCTTACATCCCCGCCTCTGAACTCAGGGCCGTGGCCTGAGAACATCGGTTACGGTCGGCCTACCACACAAGCAAACAGTGGGTGTCAGTCAGCGAGATAGGGGGCGAGAGCGGCCGTTTCGCGTTCCCTGGCGGCCGAACCGCCCGCCTCATCGGTCCCGCCATTCCGGCCGCATCTTAGACGGCGTGGAATATGCCGCCATTTCCAAGTGGCGGGAGAAGCGCTGCAACCGACATTCATTGCCGCATAAGATCGATAACTTGGTCGAAAGCCCTATCGGTCTTGAAAGCCGCCCTTAAGGGAATGATCAAGACGCTAAGAAAGAAAAACAATAAAGGGAGAAGGACTGTGAGCTGCTGCGTAATCTTGCCGCTCTCAAACTTGGTGGGATTGAGGCGGCGTTCATTCTTTGTGAGTGATGTTGCATTACCAACGAACCGTAGCTTGCCATGATCAGTGCTAATACCGCGGAATGCGCCAATAGCCCGGAACTGATCGGTAGGCCTTACATTTTGAGCCGTTCCGTCCACATCGATGGACAAGTTACCTTTTGCTTCCAAAAGCGTAGCCACTCCCCCCGGGATACCGTCCATCGCTCGGCGATCGATGTCGTCCATGGTGATCCACCCACTTTCGCCAGAGACGTTCAGTTCACTATCCTGCCTCGACAGCAATCCATTCGGCCGTGCAGTGACAGTCACTCTCACACCTACGGAAATACCCGAGCTAGGCATCTTAAACGTGCCACTCTGAAACGCCTTGCGCGCTGCTGCTATGGTGCATGCGGCTTTGTCGCCCGGCATCGGCGTCGCAGGGATGAAAGTGATAAAATACGGTTTGCCGTCGATCTCAACGACTAGCTTGCGAGGAATCAGGTCTATGGTGTTAGCTTTGTCATCCAGCGCGTCCAAGAAAACTCTTCCCGCATAAAAAGATAGTACATCTGCACTGTTTTCATAGATAAGATGGGATGGACTTCCGATAAATTGCCACAAGTCCTTCGTATTTGCTTTCTTACCAACCTCCAAGCCAAATGGAGCTACTGGATCTGCTTCCAGTGAAATTTTCCCAGCACCCTTATCCGTATCGAAAATCCAAAAATCGGAGGCGCCGCCTTCGAATGAGACTGACAAACGCTTGATGTCACTCACGCGGTGGCTCGGCCTGTCAGCGCCGATTCCCGAGATCCAGTCGGTATCCAGACAACCTGACAGAATCTCGATTTGGAGATCGAATTTGGTTTGAGGATTGGTAACGTGCCAAGCAGCGCTTATTCCTCCATTAGGATTGCGCCACTTTACAACGGGCACGTCGAAATCCGTTGGAAACAGCTGGAACGGAGGATTGTCTTTGTCGATGTAGGACGGATTGGTGGCGAAAGAGCCATTCAGCGGCGCGTCGAGGTAAGCGTCAATTTGAACAGGCAAAGGTCGATAGAAGAAATCCGCAGCATAAAAAGCGACCGCGTTTAAGAAAATCCCTAACGCGCAAATCTCAAGTGCTACAGCAGCACGTCGCAAAGGTCTGCTTGGCTGAAGGTGCTCGATAGTCCATTCGGCGATCTGCGTTATAGATACAATCGCGCATGAAATTAAGAATGCTCCGCACAAATTTGCGAACAGCGATTCGGTGAATGAAGACTGCTCGAAAGTTCCACTCCATTGATAAATTGCGAAATCGTTGATGGACAGGGCACACAATCCGGCAGCCGTTCCGCGCCATAGCATTTGTGCCGGAGAGCCCGTTCTAAGTGTAGCTGCAGCCATGACAAATGCTATTGCGAGCAAGTTCGGCTGATAGGCTTCCATTAGCCATTCAGCCAAGCTAACAAAGGGCACCACATCGGTGCCATGGGCCGCTTCGTAAATCGACGCGGAGTCCCCGTTGAGTATGCCCATCAAAAAGATTTGCAACTGCGGACCAGGCGCCAAAAGCAGGGTGATCGCTATACAGTATGCCAGTATGACGAAAGCGCCCCGCAACGGCCCAGATATGCGGAGGAAACACGCAAAATAGGCGTTCGTCATAAAAAGCTCAATTTTGAATCGGGGCGCAATGGAGCAATCATGACTTTGTCACAAGGTGCCGTCAAGAATACCTAGGTCGTGAACGCAGGGATGATCTGGCGCTCCATGGCTCGTTCAGCGCCTACGACGACCCTCGGCAGAAGCTGCTCGATCGGGGCTTTCAGCTGAGGGGTCACATTGAAGGCCTTGACGTAGTTCATATCACCACCCGGCGCAGCGCGCCAATTACCCTCTATAATATGCTATAGCCGTCAAGCGTACGCCCTCGCTTCTGTTAGAGGCTGGCCCGAGTGCAGAAATGGCGTCGTTCGGCGGTGGAGAAGTTCGAATCGCTTTCGTTCCATTTGTCGAAGTGCAGGAGGAAGCCAAGAAAACCTCCGGTATTCGCCGAAAACGCCGCTCAGCGCCCGGTTTGACCCCCGGTGGGGAGCTAAGTAGCGACAAGTTCGGCGATTTTGGCTGCAACTTCCGCCATCGACTCCTCGGCAGTGCTCAGGCCGGCTCGGGAGGCTAGCAGGAGGCTGACCTGCTCAAGTTCTTCATAGGTCGTTCCGTGAATAACCGGGACGAGCCGCTCACGTCGGAGGAGCGCTGAAAGCTCTTTGTCTGCAATGCCTTCTGCCGGGAGGCGTCGCAACATGGCCGGAGTCACCAACACGATACCGACGCGCGAGTTCACCAAGCCCTTGTCAATCGCCCGCATCATCGGCACCCCGAGGCCAAGGTCCTTCTCGCTGAACCACACGCGGACACCACGCGCTTCGAGCAGATCATGCAGTTCTCTGGCGGAGCCCTGCCTGTCATCCCATGCGTGACAGAGAAACACATCTCGAAGGTCAGGCTGCGAGGCCGTTAGGTTCTCCACGTTTTCTCGAACCGGCGTGAGCGCCTGCACTTGTTCAGGCGTGTACCACACAGCCGAACCTGCTCCCGACCAGCGCGGCTTTGCGGTGCGGCGCCCCGCTCCGCCGCTGCTCCGACCGCTGCTGCTAGCTGAGGAGGAGTATGAAGGGGACGAGTATGATCCGCCGCTTCTGTAGCCGCCATCATACCCGCCGTAACCACCGAAGCGGCTATAGCGACTCCCGCATGCTGGACAGTCGGCGGCGGCGGCCGATGAGCGATGGCCCCTTACTGGTGCTGTGCATCTAGACATGCCTTTTCATCTCCTTCATCACTCGGCTAGCTCGCGAATCCTATTGATGCGCTTTGTGGCCCATTCAAATTGACTGATGAATTGCATCGCGTAGGTCGAAGACGAGCAATGCCTCACGCCTTACGCCTTCAATATCTCGGACCGACGGATGGCAGAGATGATCTTTGAAACCACATCCAATCCTGTAATCGCGACCAATCTTGGAAACGCTGACCACAGTCTCACTTCCGTCGGACGTTTTTCCTCGTAGATAACCAATTCTCTTCTCTTTCGAACGAGCCAAGTAATTTCTCCTATACGAGCCGCTAGACGCGCGGCGTGATGCGCGCAGCCGTCCGAATGTCAGCGATCTGTGCGCCAATCGCCTGAAGGCTTTGGCGCATGTCGTTGAAGACCGGCCTTTCTGCCTCTGGATCGCTGATCGTTAGAATGGCTGTGAAGGGGACGCCGCCCTCGGGCATCACTTCTCCAGCGCGGGTCAGATACTCGACAAATAGTCGCCAGTTCGACGAAGGCCCAACTCCCTGCGGGAAGATCTTGGCGTGGACCTTTACCGGACTCCATTTCAGGTCATGTTCGATTAGTTCCGCCTCGACCGCCGACGATTCTCGCGAAGACGGAAGGTAAAGCGGATCAAGTCGACCCTTCCATTTGCCTTCATCCTGCTCCTGTTGCAGGACAGCATTCACGTTTACCCGGACGAACTCGGCACCAAACCGGGCGTCCAGCGGCGGCGTAGATACGAGCGTGAGCTTTGCCCGCCCTCGACATTTGCCGCCAGGTCCGACCAAGGATGCCGGCCATGGGAACCGGAAATTGATCTGCTGGCCGTGCTGGATACGTGAGGCGAAGACCAGGGTAATTGAATGATCGCCTGTCTCTAGAATACGTTCAGCAGATGGTGGCATTCCAAAGCCGACAAGGTGCCGTGCCACCGGTGCCAGCATTTTCAGGCGCAACGGTTCTGGAATCTCAGCGTGGTGGACCAGCAAACCGATGAGGGTTTCACGAGAGACCTCGCCCTCGATGGCATGATCGAGGACCGCTGCCGTCTTGGCAACCAAAGGCGAGGCGTAGCTGGTGCCGCAACCATCGACTACTGTTCCATCCGGAAGGATAGAGAAAAGGCCGTGCCCCAGCGCCGCATGCTGCGTACCCGCTCCTCCGATATGGGCAAGGTCGGGTTTCCCGCCGGACCTAAGCCCAGGCCCTCGACGGCTGAAACGGGCTGGGGCGAAAGGCACGCAACCGCTGTGCCCTGGTGGATTCAGTGCCGAAACAGCAACATTTCTTGCGCTCTCCGCTGGCGTCAGGAGCCCGTCGTTTCGCGCAAGTGCAAGATTAGAAAGGGCCTTTGCCGCATCGACCGGCCACTCCGGGCGGAGGTCTTGAGGCTGGATGTTACCGGCGGAAATGAACACGACGGCATTGTTTTCTTCGGCAATCTGGTCAAGCCGGACCGCATGTGGGCTGTAGCGATCGGGTGCGGCGGGCTGAAGAATGTTCAGACTCATATCGAAGACACGCACGCCATGACGTGCCCGCGCATCAGCGACAGCCGCATCCATTTCATCGAAGAACTGAGGGAGGCCGCCAGAATAGTAAGATGCGAAGGCACCAGCCTTCTGCTCATTTGGGAAGACAGCTACGTCAACCAGTTCCGCGCCGTCGGGTTCGGGGCAAGTCCCCGCACCATTGATACCGGCTCCAGCGACCGCAAGCCCGCCAATGAAGGTGCCATGGGATAGATCCATGTCTTCGTCAGCCAGCACGTCCCATCGATCAATGACCCAGTCAGACAAGGCCGGGCTTATGCCGCCATCGATGATGCCCAGCCTCGGATGGGTCCTGCGGCTATCGCGAACGGGCATAACCGCGTGATCTGGTCGAGCGCGGCTCGGCGTTGCCGGGCGAGCAGAACGCACCACGATGCCGGGCAACTCGATCCGCCGGACCAAGGGATGCTTGTCTAAGAACGCCAGCAAACGGCTGTGATGCTGAACATTCGGGTCGAACGGCGAAAGCTCACGGCGCTCCTTCGATGATACGCTCGTCAGCCGTAGGACGGCGCCATCTCCGGCTCGGTCCAGACGCACGGAAAGCATCGGGAGCCGCTGTCGCCAACTAGGCAGACGCTCCACTGACAGACTTTGTTCAAGGGCGTTGAAGCCGGCAACGAAGGACTCGACCAGACGTCTGTGCGCGGGGTCGAGGCGATCCCACTCGGCACGCGGTGGCAGGACATCGAACAACTCGACCTGATATCCACTACCCGTCATCGGATTGGCGAGCCAGGCAACAGCCTCTTCGACCGAAAAGTTGCGCTTGTCGGAAGCGCCATAGAGTTCGATCCGGTCGATTGCACCCGTCTCGCTCTTTTGCGCTGTAGGGTTCGGCACCTCTTTCCCTTTTTTCTCGTCATAACGCATTCTTGTAAGCGTTTCGGCTTTGGCGATTTCGGCTTTCACCTGCGCCAAAGCCGATGGTCGGCCTTCGACAATCATCACGCCGAGATCTCCACCTCCGACTACGGGTATCCGATCACTACGAAAGAGTGCCCCAACGGGTCGATGGCTTTTCGCCCAGGCATCTCGTTTAAGGATGACCTTGACGTAGCCGATCGGCCCCTGCGTTTGCGCCGAAAGAACCTCGGAAATAGTGTCGATCTGCTCGATCAGAGCTGCCTTATGGGCGCCAAATTCCCGATCGCGGTGCGCGAAGAAGTCCTTGCGGCCGCCTCCGCCGCCTGCCTCTCGGGCTTCCTCATAATTGTCCGGATTGAGGACGATCTGGATCGGACTAGCCATGATTCACACCCCCATCGACTTTACCGGCTTGTCGCCCGAGTTGACGGCTTACGGTCGATTTGTCCCGCCCTGCGATTTCGCCGATGTCGGCCATTGAAAATGCGAGAATGGGGTCGTCACGCATGGCCCGGAACAGAGTGGCGGGATCATCGAACAACAGCGTTCGACGTTCACTCTGAATGCGGGCCGCGTTGAGAGTGGCAAATTGGCGGAGCGTATCCAGTAACCCTCGGCGATCGTCCTCGCGAACCGTGGTGGCCTTCTTGTATGTCCGCACCAGCGCCTCGATCTCCGCTCCGGTTGAACCTTCAGTGAACCACGCAATAAGACGTAGATGGCTGTCGGGAGCCGCTACAGGCGGCATAAACATGGCGGCGATCGCCTTCCGTACCTCAAAATTGGGCTTGGGGATCTCAAGTTGCACCTCGAAACGGCGCCAGACCGCCGGATCAAGCAGCTTCGAATGATTGGTGATGCCGATCGTCAATCCTATGTTTTGTCTAGCATCCAGATTTTGGAGAAGGGCATTCACAACGCGCTTGATCTCGCCGACCTCCTGGGGATCGTCGCGGACTTTTGCAATCGCGTCGAATTCATCAAGTAGAAGCACGCAGCGATAGCGATTGGCGAATGCGAAGAGATTTCCAATATTGCGTGCCGTCGTTCCAAGAAATGAGGAAACAAGGCCATCCAGTTTTACGAGAACAACGGGCAAGTCCAGCTTGCGAGCAATCCAGAGGGCCAGTCGAGTTTTCCCCGTGCCCGGCGCTCCGTAGATCAAACACGTCTTTGAGGGCGCGATGTCGACGGTCGCGAGCGCCTCGAAATCGGTCCATTCATCGACGATCGTCTCAACTGCCTGCGTCACAGTCGAATTGAAAAGCGGGGCCGCTCCCTCGACTTCAGACGGAAAGATGATCTCTGCCAAGGCGGCGGCCGTTTCACGATCGACAGGAACCGGCGTATTGCGGCCGAG
This sequence comes from Mesorhizobium sp. B2-3-13, assembly GCF_006442195.1. Lineage (NCBI taxonomy): Bacteria > Pseudomonadati > Pseudomonadota > Alphaproteobacteria > Hyphomicrobiales > Phyllobacteriaceae > Mesorhizobium > Mesorhizobium sp. B2-3-13. The sequence continues at coordinate 9,979 of NZ_VFVQ01000002.1, read as the reverse complement.
CGTCTCGCCGGCCAGGTTCGCTCGCGAGCGTTCGATTCGGCTCGGGGCCATCTCCATTAGGCGCTCCGCCGTAGCAAGAATCCCCGCGAGCGACGCTGCTTGCTTTTCCTCACCATCTTTGGCGAGAGCATCCTTTAACCGTTCGACTTGTTTGCGCAACGCCGGCGTTGGTGCGCCCATCGCCGTTCGGCAGAGAGCCTGAATGATTGAGAAATGCTCCATGCGCTAACCCTACGATCTGATGCACGACTAATAACTTATGATGCATGTATATGATCGATTGTTGCATGTCAACGATGATTGTTGCGCCTTGTCTCGGATTTGATGCGTTCCTGATAGCGAGTATGCGAGATTGGTTCTGTTTGTTGCAGCCAAGCCCCATTGCGGCTCCGAACGCAGTGCCTGGTGATGCAGCCCAGGCTGGTCAGGAATCGAGCAGGGACGGGATTTCCATTGAGGGCAAGATCAAACCCGTGCTCGTTAGGCCGCTTCAAGAGGTATGAGTTTTTGCTTCTTGCAAAAGGAGGGCGTTAGAGGCCTATGGCGTAGACATAGTTCTCATCATCAACCGGCGCGGCGCGCCAATATCGCCTTGAATTCGCTGTCGATTCTCTAGTTGAGCTCGAATTCGCCCTCATCCCATTTCGCTCCGGTAAACGAATTGAGCATCACACCTACGCGTCCCGGTTCGGTCACGAGGAGATAACGCCAAGTTCCGTGCTGACCGAGCTGCGTCACGCCCCGAGTCCACCGCTCCGCAGCCTTAGCCTTGGCGTCGGCGTTATCGGTCACCTGCCCTTTGATTTCGACTATAACGTTCTGATCCGTATCGGTGACAGCGATAAAGTCGGGAATGTAGCGCGCCGGCAACCCGTTCCGGCGATAGGGAATGAAGAAGCCAAGTCGCTCGTTCTTCACCCACTTCCTCACGCCGGGATGCGTGTCAAGAAGAAGGGCCGCGATCTGCTCCCACTTCTGTGTGTCGGCGACCATCGCGTTGAGGTGACAGTGGGTAGCTGCCTGGATCGGCTTCGTTGTGTGGAAATCGACATACAGCGTGCTGCCACGCCCTGATGCGCCCTGTGGAATGACTGCGACCTCGGCGTCGGACGTTGACGCCCCCTTTTTGATCGCGTCGAACAAGGCGTCGATGGACGCCTGCATGTATTGACCGACCAGCAGCACATCGCAGGGTTGGCTGTCGCCCTTGCATTCCAGCTTTTCAGCTAGGAAGCGTTTTGCTGCGAAAGCGACGCGCGGGAAAAGCTGCTGCGCCGGCACGGCGGTAGCTCCGTTGTCGGCTTGCCAGCGGATGCAGATTTCGCGGGCAAGTCGGAAGGCGACCTGCTGATCACGGAACAAGGCGCGCCAATCTTTCAGCGACAGTACCGGCTTCGCGCCTGGGCCGTAACTGGCTAGTGAGCCGTCCGGCGTCGTCAACGGCGTCAGTTCTACGACATGCGGAATGCGCGACGGGTCGATAGTGACTTTTGATACTCGCTCCCAATCGACGGAAACATCAAAGCTCCCCGACTGATGATAGCCGGTCACGATGGGGAACCTGATCTCGTATTCCGCCTTTTCCGGCACCGAATAGATGTGATTGGGCTCCGGCTGCGGCGGCTGCGGTCCGGCCGGCGCGACCTTGAACGGGATCAACTCGAACGGCACGCCGAAGACCTTTGCGGTTTCCTCTGTGAACATCTGCGTGTCTTCGTTGATTGCATAGCTCTTGCGACGCAGCGCCCGGCCCACAACCTGCTCGCAAAGAAGCTGCGAGCCGAAGGGCCGCAGGCCGACGATGTGAGTTACGGTGTTGGCGTCCCACCCTTCGGCGAGCATGGCGACCGATACGATGCAGCGCACATCCCGTCCTGGCGGAATACGCTCATCAATCCATTTCAGGGAGCCGTCGTCGTCGCTCGCGACCCTCTCATTGTGTTTGCGCACAAGCTCCGACCAGTCCTCCGGCATTTTGCCGCCGAGCCATTCGGACTTGCCGATGGTGTCGAGGATAAAACGCAAGCGGCGTGTCTCGTCCTTCGTACCGCCGGCTTCGATATCTTCCATCACCTTGGAGTCAATACGAACGGTCACTTCATGGCCAGGCGTGTTGCGGAACCACGGCGGCGAAACGCCATAGCCGTCATTGCCGTTGGCAAGCCAGGAGTGAACCTCGCGCGCGACCGCCGTATCGCGGCAGACAACGATGAAGACCGGCGGGACTGGATGTTTCTGTTGCTGCTTCGAGTACTGATCCCACTCAAGGAACCGCTGGTGCCATTCAGCCGCGAGCAGATTGATTGGGGCGCTGGCGTAGTTCATGACGATTTGTGGCGTCATGCTATCGCCGTATCCATCCTCCTTTGCCTTTGCCTGCACCCATCGCCAGATGTTGAAATAGGCCGCTTCCTCCGCCCCAGTTACGTCGCGGGCGGGGAGTTGCGGAATCTTCACGAGACCGGACTCGATGGCGTCGAGAAGACCGAAATCAGAGACAACCCACGGGAACGGCTTTCCGACTTCGTTGCCGGAGCCTTGTATATAAAAGGGCGTTGCCGAAAGATCGACACAGAGGTGGATGCCGCGCCGCCGGCTGCCCCCGGCCAGCTTGTTGATGCGGTCGAGCCCTTCGATCCAAATCGTCGCCTCGCGGGCGTTCTTGCTGGCGAGGTCTTTGTCCTCATCAAGGGATTGTTCGTCCGTCGCAGTGTCGCCGCGCCGATAAGCGTGATGTGCCTCGTCGTTGAAAATGAGCCAGTGCAAGCTTCGCCCCTTGCCGCTGCCAAGTTCACGCCGGATACGCTTGAACCATGCTGCGTCGGACTCGAAGTACTTCGTTTCGACGACTTCGTTCGCCTTGCCAGCGTTCTTCACAACCACAACCGGCTCACCGGTCTTTACGACCTTGGCAGACTCGCCGTTGACGCTGTTGGTTTCCTTCTTGGCAAGGCGATGCCAGTTGGCAATCATTACCTCGCCGCGCCGCAAATCCTCCATGCGGTGAACGGGAACAAGCTGCCGCGTTCTGTAAAGACTTAGATCGCCACGTCCCGGGTCCAATTCCTGCAAGCGTTCACGAATGGTGACATTCGGGCAGACAATAAGAATTGTATCGGAAAAGCGGTCGTCCCGGGGCGACGCTACGCTGTTGAGAATTGACCAGCCCGCGAGCATTCCCATGACGGTGGTCTTGCCGGAGCCGGTCGCCATCTTGCAGGCGTGGCGGACAAAAGCCCGCACACCGGAAAGTTTGGATTCGAGCCCGGGGTCGTCCTTCGGGATTTCCGGAATTCCCTTACGATAAATGTCGGCAGCTTCTGCTAGAAATATGACGGTCTCGGCGGCCTCCACTTGAGCAAAGAAGAGCCGCTGCATCCGATCCCCGCTGCGCCAGAGTTCAAGAAGCTCCTTCGTGATAGGCGACGCGCCATCGTAGGCCAGGCCGCTTGATCGTGTTCCTTCGCGCCATTCCTTCACCCGCTCGCGGATAAGGTTGACGATTTCAAGCTCGACCTCCTCGCCCTTCGTGTCCGCGAACAGTTCGGCTTGCCTTCCCTTACGGCCGCTTCCGGCATGCTCGGGCACACGGTAGAAATAGCTCGCTCGCCTGCGGCCCTCGGCCTTTACAGGCGGTGTACTGCGCTCGATCTGCCAGTGATATTTCGGCTCACGGAACGGCGAGTTGATGATCGGCGAGTCAACTTCGGCGACGGTCACCGGCGTCTGTTGCTGCTGGGGGGCGGCGGACATTAGAGGCCTCCATCTGCCAACTTGACCACCATCAGCTCATTGCCGCGCTCGTCGATGGCCTTCACGGCAATGCGCTTCTTGTCGCCCATAACAAAAGGTTCGCTGACCGTACCGGCAAGGTGTTCCCACACGGCGTCGTTGAATTGACTTTTCAAGGACTTTTGCAGATTTTCCCAAGCGCCGGTCTTAGGGAAGAAAACCTGCGTCGCCATGAAAACCATGCCATTGTAATTGCTGTCGAGCATCCAGCACGGCAGGTTCTCGGCTTTGATCTCGTCCGTCTCCATCGTGTCGGGCCTGAAAATGTCCAGGCCTTTGATGACGACGCGATAGAGCGGCGTTCCGTCCTTCTCCTTGCCTGCTTGCTCCACTGACACGTCGGGCAAGCCCGTAATAGAGAAGATTTGACTGCTCTTCGTTGTCTTAAGCAGGTCCGACATGACGACATCGGGAGTGACGGACACGTAGGTTGTGGGGATTTTCAGCTTGTCCAGCATTTCGCGGGCTTTTGCCTGGATGGCGAAGCCGAAGAGGAACAGTTGCTGATAACCGCGTTGCAACGCCTCCGTATGGGCGCTGAACACGTATTCGGAGCCTATGGCACCGTCCTCGGGGCCGAATACGAATGCGATACGATTAGCGGTGCCGTTGCTTGTAACACCTTCCGCATGTAAGTATTCGCGGTCGACCAGCGGGCTGATCCTTTCGAGTTCGAGCGTGACGTTGCCGGGCAGGCGCAACGTCTTGCTCTGACGCAACACCTCGATCATTCGGTCGAGGTAAGCGCGGGGACTGCTGAACGCCGGTGGGGGGGATGAAGTAGGGGTGTCCTCGTCAAAGCTCATGGCAGCGTTAATCGTAGCCTCCACTGTGAAGGGACCGGTTACACGGGTAACGCCGCTTGCTATTTCCGGTCGATCCACGACCGTAACCAACTCCGGCTCCTCGTTATTCGTGATCGAGCCAAGCGTCACATGCGGCATAAGTCCGCCGACATCCTCCCCCTTGCGATTTTTCTTTCTCTCGTAGACGAAACCTGCGGCCGGTCCCTGAGCAGGAGTCTTAAGCTTATACCAAGGGAAAGTACTGGTCAGCAGCCGCTGCCGAGCCAAGGAAATAGGGACTCGTGACGTATCTACGGTGATCCAGCGTCGGCCCCACTGTTCGGCGACATATGCCGTCGTCCCAGATCCGCAGGTTATATCGAGAACGAGATCGCCTGGGTCGGAACTCATCAGCATACACCGAGCGACAACCTTCGAATCTGTCTGGACTACGTACACCTTTCCGGAAACGCCCACGCTATCGGTCCAGATATTTGTGAGCGATTGGACCGGGTAGTCATCAAAATACAGTTTGTATCGCAACGCGTTTTTCGTAGCGTAGAGCCGGTTCTCCTGAGCCAACTTTCTCATGCCTTGCCGGTTGGTTTTCCAGCTCTTTCCGGCAGTCGGTGAATAACTTTTTCCCTTCCATTCAAAGTCAAAAACGCAGGACTCCGTTCGACCCGATGATGCCAAGTCCAAGCTTGTGAAAACCCTTGCCCCGTCAGGAAGATCAGCGCCCTTCCGCTCAGACTCTTCTAAGGTTCTGATGGCTCCATCATTCAATTCGACAAGACTAAACTGTTGAGAATCCTCCAGCGTTTGCTCGACGAAAAGGCGATTGAATTTCATCGAACCTGACTCGAAGTTCTTTCCATACCAAAGTATGTAATCGCAAACACCTGGAAGGTAGCTATTCCTTAGGGGAATTTTTGTCTGGAAGGTTATTTGCGACACGAAGTTTTTACCGCCGAATATCTCATCCAGCAATTCGCGCGTGTGGTGCAGATTCTCGTCTGAAATCTGGACAAAGAGCGAACCGGAATCCGTCAAAAGTTCCCGCGCAAGCGTCAGGCGGTCACGGAGATACGTCAGGTAGGAGTGAAGCCCCAACTCCCATGTATCCCGATAGGCTTTCACCATTTCGGGCTCGCGGCTCATGTGGTCATCCGGTCCGTGCTTCACGTCGCGTTTCCGAACGAATGGTTGGAAGTTCGACCCGAATTTCACACCATAGGGCGGATCGAAGTAGATCATCTGTACCTGGCCGCCCATGCCCTCGTATTCGGTCAAAGAATTCATGACGTGCAACGAGTCGCCAAGGATGAGACGGTTGGTCCACGGCCCCTTGTGTTCGTAGGCGTCCAACTTGTCGGCTACGTCGAGGTTGGTATCGCCGAACAGGTCGAGGTTAGTACCGAGCGCCTTGTGAGACTTCAGCGTTTCCAGGATCGCCTGCGTTGAATGTCGCTCGTGAACGAACAGCGGCAGCGTCGGCACGGTAATCTGCTGCCGCTCGGCCTTGCCAGCCCAGTTCAGAAACGGCTTGGTTAAGCTTCGTAGCCGCGCGGCGCACTGCGACAGAGTGGAGAAGTTCTCACCATTACCCTGCCAAACCTGCGGCGAGGCGAACACTTCGCTCTCTCCCTTCTCAGCCGCATTCGTGACCAACGCCAGCAGCCATTCGGCAAAGGCGCGGTCGGCGCTTTCATCCCACGACAACTCGGGCGCGAGACTGGAATCGTACCGATAGGTCTTCGGCGCTTTCTTGTTCGAGAATTGCGCCTCGACTCCGGCATCGGGCCTTTGCACGGATTCCTGGCCGTGCTTGTAGACCGATGCGGCTGAACCCTTTTCTTCGGCCATGCCGTTCCCCGCCCTTTCGAATCGCTGTCTGTGGGTCTAGAGATAGCCCCTGGGGGAGGTATCGGCCAGTATTAAGAGGGGGCCGATGGCCTGTCAGCTTTCGAATCGAAGCACTGGGTCTGGATAGCGTTTGTCATTGTCACGAATTGAACCAAACGCTTTTCGGAAGATCAGGCGCGCAGTGCGCCATGTCATGGGAGGAAAATATGGGGCTAAAAAGCAGAGAGTGGTTTTTTGGGGAATGTTACAAGCGATTCAAAAACAATTCGCCACTTAAGAATCTTGCCGACAGCGCTCTTGAACTTGGATTTAAGAGGGAGATGACTGGTGGTCACATTCTTCAAGCATGCGGCGCGGCACAAGCGTTTCTTGCAAAGTACCCCCATCATAAGCAGGCTATCCAAAAAGCTCCTCCCGGGACGCGCTATAGGCTAACCGGGCAAATTCTTAAAGACTGGTTGAAGTTTTTCGCGTCGAAGCAAGCTCAGGCGACATATGGCCGGAAAGAATTCCAGTATAACTGGAGTTCACTTCGCACCTATCTGACACCAAAATACGGCGGAATTCACATAGGCGGCGGGGGCGGTAACGACAAGCTCGAACGCGTTTTGAGGCTAGTAGCTGCTTTTTAGCTCACTTAACGCAAGACTCGGCGCAGCGGACTAGTAATTCGCTTGAAATTGCGCCGAAGCGCCTCAGCATTGGAATCGTCATATACGAGAAACGGGCTGCAACGGCACCGATTATGCGGACTTATGGCTAACTAGGACGTCGAGCTAACCGAAAAACGAAAACCTGGTATTGGCCTCTCGTGGAGGTATTCTCGCTGGGGAATTTGCATGCGCACGTGCGATTTGTGTGGGGGAGAAATCGATTTTCGCATTGTCGCTGGACGGGCAACGCCAATCCATCTGAGTGGCCGCTGGTGCGCTGGATACAGTGCTCGCTCGGCATCCGTGGTCGTCAAACCGTTCCAATCGATTGTCTCTTATGTCAACCGAACGCACGTTGCCCGGTATGCGGAGAACGCGTGTATTTTTACCAGAGCCCGCACGGCGGCAGAGTTTTCTTTAACGATCTCGGCTGGCCATGGGAGAAACATGGCTGCACCGACAAGCCCAAGGGGCAATCTGGGATTGTGCAGACCGTTGCTCTGAGCGCCAATACCTCATTCCGGAATAGGGAAGGGCAGGCGCTCGACCTGTATGAGTTGTCGTCGCTCGCGGAGAAGGACAACATCCTCCACATGCGGTTCAGCCGTTTAGGTGAGAACCGCAGTTTCAGGGCCTCGGTTTCACTCCGTGAACTACGTGGCTGGAAAGTGACGGTCGCTGATCTCAGAGATGCTCCGTCATTCGTCGTCAGATCAAGTGGAGAGTTCCGAACACTCGAGTTCATTTCTGACCGCAAGTAGGCGATTGACCGGATCGTGGTCCGGAAGCCTAAGCTTCCACCACTCGTTTGACCGGATCAGCTTCTGTACGTCGGCGGGGTTCCAACTTCGCTTCCTCAGCCGGCTTCTCCTCCATTCGCTCTCGCCTAGTCCGAGATTACATATGCAACCTAAGTCAGGATCGTGAACGCCAAAGATGGGCCGTAAGCAGAATGGCAGCTTTGTGTCCCAAAAAGGGGACAGCGAACTTCGACTCGGTTTCTTGATAGATTGCCTTTCCTCGCACATTGCCTCCATCGCAGAGCTAATCAACAACATGGAATGTATCCCGGTGCACAACTTAGAACGCCACGGGGACGCAGAGCAGGTTCAGCTGCCGCCCACGTTTGCGGCTGGCGCGGTGCGCATCGCATGATGATATCCTACGAAAAGTTTCGGAACGTCCGACCCGATGCCTCAGCAACACCTCAACTGCTAGACGGCTTTGGGCACATCCAGCTTGGCTGCTGGGCGGCATCTGATGGTAACCGGCATGGAGTGCAAATTGGAAAACTTTCGACTAGTCGATTCGGGATGGGCCGAGGAAATCGACCGCGAGATGAGATTTCGGCCGGCTGCTCTGCGGATCATTTGTCCGTTTATCAAACTGGCCACTGCAAAGCGCTTTCTGAACCTGGCTGCGCCCAAGACCATTCAGGTAATCACTCGTTTCGATCTTAACAGCTTCAACGCGGGCGTAAGCGATCTCGAAGCGCTTGAAACACTTTTTCTGGCTGGCGCGAGGATTCGAGGAATCAAGGGACTTCACTCGAAAATGTATCTGTTCGGCAGTTCGTCTGCGATTGTAACCAGCGCCAATCTTACGGAGGCGGCGATGTTCCGCAACAAAGAGTTCGGCTTCTGCGCAGGTGAGCCTGATATCGTGTCGCACTGCAATGACTACTTCACTGTTTTGTGGAGCAAGACGAAGAAGGACCTAGCTCTCGATCAAATTGGAGATTGGGCCAAGGAGCTCGCCAGCGTTCGCACGACCCCGGTGCTTCCTACGGTTGGTTTGCCGGACTACGGAGAATTGGTGGAGCTCGAATCGCCGTTTGTGTCAGGCCAGGCCACCAGCGGCCCTCTCCAGTCATTCGTCAAGTTCTTCGGTCGCGCGGACAACCGAGCGGAGCTGAGCATGGAAATTGGACAAGAGGTTACCCGGTCCGGCTCGCATTGGGCGTGCACTTACCCAACCGGGAAGCGACCGAGACAGGTCCAAGACGGTGCAGTCATGTTCATGGCTCGGATGATGCTCGATCGTAGTGACTATCGCATCTACGGAAGGGCCATAGGGCGAAAGCACAAACCGGGCATTGACGACGCTACTCCAGGTGACATCGCAGCTCGCACATGGAAGACTGATTGGTCTCACTACGTTCGGGTTCACACTCCAGTCTTCATCGATGGACGGCTTTCGGCTGGAGTATCGATGGTCGACATGATGCAGGAATTGGGATCGGCGGCCTTCGCTCCGACCCTGCGAAATCAGTTGACCGGGAGAGGGAACACAAATCCCCGCCGAGCCATAATGCGCAAGCCAGCGATGGAATTGACACCACAAGCCTACTCCTGGATCTCATCCCGCCTCGATGACGCGTTCCTAAAGCACGGCACGTTGGACATCTCCGCACCCAGGTTCGATGGGCCGCATCCTTAGCATGGCGGATTATGGGCGCAGACAAGGTTCCAACAGGCACAACTGTCGCGTGAGGCGTTGCCTCACCGCCAACCTAAAGATTCTTGAAAACCTAACATTGACGGCGGCCAACGGGTGTATCGTATAGGAGGCCTCGCAAATTTTGGAGGCTTTCCGCATGACATCCATCGCAAACACGATCGAATTCATCGCCGCGCGCCGCGCCGGTCTATCTGACTGTGAGCTCGCGGAAGCAATTTACGGGAAACGCAAGCAGCAGCTCGTCAATGGCGAATGCCGGTATTTGGAGCGAGCAAGCGGGCTGGAGCGCCGTCCTCGCGCTGACGGCATCATCGGCAACTACCTGTTGTCATATAATTAGACCTCGGCCTAGCTAGCGCAAAATCATGCCGGAAAAACTCGACGTTCACAAGTTCTCCAACATCGCATCACTTGGGCGGGCGG